>JAJFLF010000353.1 GCA_021772845.1 Mariprofundus sp. | reverse complement strand
GTATTCAAATCACCACTCGAATATACTGCGGCTGAGAGGACTCGAACCTCCACGGGTTACCCCACTAGATCCTAAATCTAGCGCGTCTGCCAATTCCGCCACAGCCGCGGCGATGTAAACCGTTGAAAGATAAGGCTTACTATTCTTAGTACAATCACTCGGATATGGCGATTGAATTTATGTCGAATTCGCTACCAATCACGATCTCGGAACACACATAATACACCCGTGATCCACTAACGAAAAGCCCACTGCTTTCATACGCGTGGGATTATTTCGTGCGAGTCACTGCCTAGAGCATTCTTAATCCAGGTATAGCGTGTTGCCTTTTCTGGATTCCGGCTTTCGCCGGAATGACGCTACTGCGCAAGCAGTATGATTTTCCAAGCCGCTACGAATGAACTAAAAATGGTATAAAGCAAGTCAGGTCGAGTCCACCTAGAGCATTATCAGTCCATTCGTACAGGCGCAATGCGTCGTCTTCGCACAACAGTGTCATTCCAGCAGTAGTTGGAACATTTACAATGCAGTCATTCCAGCGGAAGCTGGAATCCAGAAAAGAAGCAACACGCTACGTTTGGATTGAATCTGCTATAGCCCCCGAGCGACTCCTGGGCTATGTGCAGCATCATGGCTCACCACTAATAAATCATGACATATGTTATGGGTTATTATCACTGTCCAATTCACGAGCTGCCCGCATAAAAGCCTCGTAGCTAGAGCAAGTCTCCTGCAGCGTATCACCACCAAATTTTTCGACAAATGCTCGCGCGATTTCGAACGCAACAACATTTTCAGCTACTACACTAGCAGCGGCGACCGCTGCAATGTCGCTTCGTTCATAATCCGAACGCTCAGGTTTGAGCGTTTGAAGATTCACACTGTCTAGTCCGCGCATCAATGTGCTTATGGGTTTCATGGCTGCGCGAATAACGATGTTCTCGCCGTTGGTCATCCCGCCTTCAATGCCGCCCGCGTTGTTTGATCTTCTGATAAATCCCAGACCTGCAGAATCTCGTTTTGCGTTGTCGAATTCTATTTCGTCGTGCACTTCGCTACCAGGTCGACTGGCAGCCTCAAATCCCAATCCAATCTCGACGCCCTTGATAGCCTGAATAGAGCTCATTGCTTGCATAAACCTACCGTCAAGCTTGTCCTGCCAGCACATGCAGCTTCCCAATCCTGGCGGGTGCCCTGTCACCTGCACTTCTACCACACCGCCAACCGTATCCTTGTCTACCTTTGCCTGTTTGATCGCTGCGATCATACGCTCAGCTGCGTTTGTATCCGGGCAATAAGCTTCGTTGCTATTGCGCACCTGGCGCAATTCGTCAAAATCCAATCCTGAGTCAAAAGTGGCCATAGCGTCTCGAATTTGCACGACATAGCCCACTACATCGATGCCAAATTGATTTAGCAAGCTACGCGAGAGAGCGCCCGCAGCTGTCCGTGCAGCTGTCTCTCTTGCGGAAGCTCGTTCCAATGTCGAACGACAGTCATTCGTCAGCCATTTCAAACTACCAGCCAAATCAGCGTGGCCAGGCCTTGGCCTGTGCACCGCTGGTGCTTCGTCAATCCGAACATCTCGATTCACTAGCTGCAGCGCGATCGGTGAGCCAATCGTAATGCCCTGCCGAACCCCTGAAAGGACCTTGATTTCGTCCTTCTCAATTTTCATTCTGCCGCCGCGGCCATACCCGCCCTGGCGACGCGCAAGCTCGCTATTGATCAATGACTGGTCAACTTGAATCCCAGCAGGCATGCCCTCTACCAGCGTGACGAGCGCTGGGCCGTGAGATTCTCCTGCTGTTCGATACTCTAACCTAGTCATGACTTATCCATTGCGATGGAAACCTTCGCATCAAGCACCGTTATTCATCGCCTCCCTTATGTTCAGCGACTTAGCTATGATCAAGCTATATTATACTGTTTATGATCTTATTCTGCACGATACCGGAAATAGACTTACAAGATATGAAAGTGTCCGTCAGGTTGCACATTTTTTTACGAATATTCCTTGTTGGTTGCTCTGTGTATTCAGATCGACGTGAGCCGCGCGATCGCTATACTATTTTTAGTTCATTCGTAGCGGCTTAGAAAATCATACTGCTTGCGCAATAGCGTCATTCCGGCGAAAGCCGGAATCCAGAAAAGGCAACACGCTACACCTGGATTAAGAATGCTCTAATTGCAGCCTATGCGAGACTTAGGAATTCAAGCGGAAATCGACAACTCAATCAATGTGTTTTCGTAGCGCCTCTTGGTAAGCTAAGGCTAGCTCAGCAGGACGATCATTCTCGTATGAGCTGACGTGCCAACGATAGCCAAGCTTGTCTCCACTTTGACGCGGGATTAGATGGATGTGAGCGTGGGGAACAACCTGCCCTGCAGCGGTGCCATTGTTGATAAGCACGTTGAAACCTTCAGCACCGGTCACTTCCAGTAAAGCACGGCCTAATACCGGAATCACTGACAGCAATCGAGTCGATTCCTCTCTGGGCATATCAACCAGAGCAGGATAATGATCACGCGGGATCAACAACAAGTGACCATCGGCAAGTGGGCCGATGTCCAGAAAGGCTAACGAAGTTTGGTTTTCAAAAACAACTGACGCAGGTATTTGTGCAGCAACAATTTTACAGAAGGCACAATGGCTGTCGTGAGACATGATAACGTCACTCTATGTGCGTCATATTTTCAATAACAAATGAACCCGAGATGCTTCGCAAAAAAAGACGGTCTCGAAAATATATCCAATTGATCAAAAATCTGTTCGGTCGCATACACGGCAAGTAAAAAACTCTGCCGCTAAGATGCTAATCGTCAGATTCTTGGTCAGTTTCAG
>JAJFLF010000352.1 GCA_021772845.1 Mariprofundus sp. | reverse complement strand
ACCAGTTTGAAACCATCATCCATGACAGCTGCAGGAAGTAGACTCTCATTCATTACCCATCCAGTTGTAATTGATCCAAAGCAATATATTGGCTTATGGGGGGTTGCTCGTGCATTCCATGTGAGCCAGGTACCTCAGGGTATTCAGACCATAAATCTGGTGGCCGATATGCTATATCAGCTATACCCTAATGGCCTCGCCTATCCATTGATTGCAGGAGGAACCATTGAACTAGCCCTGGATGCGTTTGGCAGTGTGAATACAAACCGTCCAACATCGGTGACCTCGGCCGGAAATACCGTGACATTTAATAATGCGACTGTGAATTTTGATTCTGCATCCTATTCGGGCACATGGTATTTGGGCCCATCAACAGCTTGGCAGTGGCAATCTGGGGATGCATCATTAGTTCTTGTTCCTGACTGGCGTTATCAATTGAGGGTGTCAGGTCAAACCAGGCCTTTTGACGATTCGTTCGATATTGATGCTGCTGGTAGTGTGACCAGTTTGCGTCCCGTTTCTTACAGCGCTGATGGCACATCGAATGCGCTGACATTCAATACAGTGTCCGTTACGCTTGATACAGCTGGCACAGCTTCAGGGTATATGTCATTTACCCATGGCTTTACCTATACCGCTCCAACCACATTTGCAGTGGTTCCGGGTTTGAATTACCGCTTATTTTCCTCTCCGGGGTATTCTCTGGATTATCTCTATGCTGAGGGGCTCCCCCCTTTCACAGTAAACGCGGATTGTTCCGTTTCAGGTTTTCCGTCCTTTTTGAAGGGATATGGTACAAATACCGGGTTAACACAGGATGTTTCTGCCTGGACTTGGGTCTGTACTAATACAGCTCCTATTGCCAATGCAGGACCCCCGTTAACAGTTGAGCAAACATCGCCAACCGGTGCGTTAGTCACCCTGAACGGCTCTGGTTCATCGGATGCCGATGGCGATACACTGACTTACGGTTGGAGTGGCCCATTTGGTTCGGCAACAGGTGTGGCTCCAGCAGTTCAATTCCCGGCAGGTACGAATAATGCTAATCTGATTGTAAATGATGGTACTGTAGATTCGGCAGTAAGTTCTGTGTTTATCACTGTGCAGGATACTACCGGGCCAGTCGTCACGGCTCCGACTGCTGTAACTGTTGAAGCAACCGGTGCAGCGACAACGGCTGTGATTGGTACGGCTACAGCCAGTGATGCAGTGGGAGTAGTCTCAATTAACAGTGATGCTCCAGCTAGTTATGCGATGGGCACTACAACTGTGACATGGACAGCAATCGATGCGGCTGGAAACAGCGGCATTGCCACTCAGGCAGTAACCGTGACTGATACGACACCACCTGTATTAACTGTGCCTGCAAATGTGATTGCAGAGGCGAATGCTGTGTTGAGTACGGTTGCGATTGGTGCTGCAACGGCAACTGATACTTTCGGTGCTACTGTGATAAGCAACGCACCTGCAACATTCCCACTGGGCGTTACTACCATCACTTATACAGCAACTGATGGAAACGGATTGCAGGCTACCGGGACTCAGACTGTGACAGTGTCCGATTCCACGTTGCCTGTTATAACAGCTCCGGCAGCAGTGAATGCCAATGCAACAGGTGTTCAGACAACGGTGGTGATTGGCGCTGCAACAGTAACCGATGCATTCGCTGTAACCATAAGCAGTGATGCACCACTTACTTTCCCAGTTGGTATTACAACAGTCAGCTGGACAGCAACGGATGCCAATGGAAATAGCTCCAGCGCGACACAGATAGTAACAGTGGCCGATGTGACCCCTCCAGTGATTACTGGCAATCCAGCAGGCGGAGGCGTTACAGCCGCTGATAATGTGGACGGCGTGGTGATTGCAGCTCCGGATATGATAGCTCCGACGACGCCTGGTACACATCTGATCACCTGGACAGCCACAGACTTGGCAGGGAATGTCTCAACCTTTATTGAAACGGTGATTGTTGCAGCTCCACCAAAAGCTGGTGGTCATTCCGACCATGATAGAGATAGAGATCATCATTCAAGGCATGACTCCGATGATGAAGACGACGACAGGGATTCAGGACGTGATGACGATCATGATGACGATGACGACGAGGCATCTGATTCGGACGACGATGATGACGATGACAAAAAAGATCGTAAGAAGAAAAAGAAAGATCGCAAAGACAAAAAAGATAGAGATTAATAAACAGGGCAGCCCATACGGGTTGCCCTTTTTTGTTGCACGAAAGGAGTGATGATTATCCGGCTTTTTTTAATGCGGATGGAACAGTGATGCAGGGGGCGTTTGTTGCAATTCATTGTTCTAACATCACAGGTCAGGCAGTAACGCCTTCTTCTATGGATATTGATTGCGTAGCAGTTGCCAGCGCAGTCCCATAATTGGTTTGACGGGGCATATAGTTTTCTGAGTGCTTAATAGTCGGGATGAATCAGGCCTGTTCGGGTGGCAATCAGGGTGGCTTCGGCGCGATTGGAGATATCGAGTTTGCCGTAGATGTTTTTGACATGGGTGGCGATGGTATTGCGTGTGATATGTAAGGCTTCTGCGGCTTCGGTAAGGGCATAACCTTTGGCGATAAGCACCAATACATCGCGCTCTCTGTTGGTTAGCAGTTGAATGTCATCAGTCGGGTTTGCTTCAACAGAGAAATAGTTGAGCAGACGTTGAGAGATTGATGGTGATAGGGGGGGATGGCCATTGAGAATATTATGCAGATGTGTTGATAGCGACTCCTGGCTCTGTTCTTTCAGCAGATAACCTTTTGCACCAGCCCGCAGGGCAGGGAAGAGATATTGATCATCATCATATATTGTGGTGACAACCGCATAAGTCGATGGAGAGCGATCACTCAGGTGTCTGATCACATCAAGGCCGGAGCCATCGGGCAGATGAATATCCACCAGCGCAATATCATGTTTGTGCTCATTGATACGATTTTTGGCATCTTCAATGCAATTGACCATCGTGATGTTGATATCGGGAAATGCAGTGGTGAGCGCCTGGCTAAGCCAAAGCTGTGCATCAGGCAGGTCTTCAATAATGATACCCTGTTTCATCATGTATCCACC
>JAJFLF010000351.1 GCA_021772845.1 Mariprofundus sp. | reverse complement strand
TAACCCGTAGAAAAGATAACAGCTATGTCAGGATTTACTGCGCGCATCTGCCTTGCGGCTTCCAGCCCCCCCCATAACCGGCATCACAACATCGAAGATGAGCAGATCGATGGACGCACTCTGCTGTTTGAATATCTGCACCGCTTGCAATCCATCTGTCGCAACAATCACCTTGTAGCCCAGCTTCTCCAACACTTTTTTCATGGCATTGCGAACGGATTCATCATCATCAACCAGCAGTATGGTTTCACCCTCGCCTCTGCTGATGGTCTCTTTCATCTTAAGCTGAAGTGTCACTTCCTCACTATCATAAAGTGGCAAATAGATATGAAAACTGGCCCCCTCATTGACCTGGCTTTCAACTTCAACCACACCAGCATGGGTCTGAACTGCCCCATAAAGCATCGCCAGGCCAAGGCCACTACCTTTACCCACTTCTTTGGAGGTGAAAAAGGGCTCAAAGAGGTGTTTTATGTTCAGTTCGGGAATGCCATAACCATTATCAGTGACACTAAGCTTGGCAAAATGTCTATGATCCACTTCCGGGTGTCGTTGCAGGAAGTCTAAATCGGCAACGTATGCCGAAAGCGAGACGCTAATAGATGGCTTCTCGGCATAAGCGACCGCATCCCGGGCATTGGCAAGCAGATTCATCAGCATCTGCTGTAACTGCGTTGTATCACCTCGAATTTGCAGCTCTTCAGCACATATATGATCGATAAGCCGAATATTTTCCGGTACGGATACTATGGATAACTTGAATACTTCTTTAAGGAAAGCGGTAAAATTAATCGGCCTGATATCCACCATGCTTTTACGGGCAAATATCAACAGTTGTGAAATCATATCCGCGGCACGAAAACACTGCGTGTTGATACCATCCAGCTGGTGCGTCACTGCAGGCAACGATTTGGCATCTTCTTTGGCTAAATAAAGACTGCCGGTAATCGCTGCCAGCATATTATTAAAATCATGGGCAATGCCGCCCACCAGGGTTCCAATCGCTTCCATTTTTTGGGCCTGCAGTAACTGGCTCTCCAGTGAAAGCTGTTCTGATATGTCTGAAAAAACACCACAATAGTGGGTAATTTCACCATCAATTCCCTTGATCGTGTTGATATGCAGACGCTCTGCAAATATCTCACCATTTTTACGTTTGTTCCAAATCTTTCCCTGCCACTCCCCGCTACGATAAATTTCCGACCACATCTTTTTATAAAAGCTGATATTCTGACGGCCGGAATGAAGCATTCTGGGGTTGTTTCCAACCGCTTCCTCAAGCGTATAACCGGTGTTGTGGGTGAATGCCTGATTGACGTATTCGATGATCCCTTTGGAATCAGTCAACATAATGCCTTCGGCCACCTGCCCAATAGCCTGAATCAGTTCAAAAGACTTTGCTTCTGCTTTTTTTCGTTCACTGATATCTGAAACAACCATCCGCAGGTTTTCGCTAGCCGTATCTGCGTTGCGCTCAAGCGTGGTTTCAATACGCGCCCAGAACAGGCTTCCATCGACTTTAAGCATGCGAAATTCAGCACTCTGCCGCTGCTTTGAATCAATGACTGCTTTTCGGTGATGGTAATAAGCATCCTGATCCTGATCGGCAACAAAGGTAGAAAAACGCTGTTTTATCATCCTGCTTCGATCCATGACCAGCATGCCAGCCAGCGTGAGATTAACCTGGAGTATAAGGCCCTTGTCACTGATGGTGACACAACCAATCGGTGCAAAATCATACAGATCGGTAAAGCGATCGCGCGCCTGAGTCAGCGCCTGCTCAGACCTGCGCAACTCTTCATTCTGCATCTCCAACTCGATCTGATGGGTACGCAATTCGTGGATCAGCGTTTGAGAATCCTGAGAGGAGAGCTCAGGCAATGGCTCACCTTTAGCGGCCAGTTTAGCCTCCGCCCGTTTGCGCAGTTCGCTCTGTGCTCTCTTCTCGTTTCCCACGCCCCCCCCAAAAAAATAAGAGTGCTACATCATCCGTGTATTTCTATATTAGCACAATTTCTTTGCAATCACACTACGATATTCAGCGGGATACATTTTTCTGCTGCGGCTATCCTGCGCGCACACATGAACCAGCGCTGCCCAAAAGCCGCGAACTTATGATCAACCCTAAAATATTCGAGTGACGTTCTGGCTGGATATTCGTCCATCACGGCGTTTGTGTTGTACTCTATTCAGGATATGTACTCACTCTGTTCCTCAATCCGACATTCAGGTGCCAATGCGTTGAGTATTAACTATCCACACTGCATCAGAGTTGCTAATCTCGCTATATCCTCGCATCAGGGGGTATGAAGTTTGGGAGATCCCATGACAAAGAAGGCAGATAGTTCAACATCCCGGCAGCCAGGCAAGAAAACGCCTGCAGCTAAAAAATCTGTCACGCGTACAGCCCCTAGAAGAAAAAAACATATAGAGCTACCCATAGTCGGAATAGGTGCTTCGGCAGGTGGTCTTGAGGCACTGAAAGCTTTCTTTGAGGCGATGCCGGAAATAAGCCCCGCAGCCTTTGTGGTTGTGTCACATCTGGACCCTAAACATGTCAGCCTGATGCCGGAGCTGCTGCAGCATCATAGCGAGATGCCGGTTGTTCAGGTTCAGGATGGTATGCAGGTAGAACCCGGCCATATTTATATTATCCCACCCAACTATGATCTCTACATCCTCAATGGCGCTCTGCAGTTAATGGAGATGCCCGAAAAGCGCAGTGCCACGCTGCCCATTGATAACTTTTTCAACGCCCTTGCTCAGGATCAAGGTGCTAATGCCGTTGGTATCGTGCTCTCCGGCACAGGCTCGGATGGCACCAAAGGGATTAAATCTATCAAAGATAATTTCGGCATGGTGATGGTGCAGAGTGTCGCCTCGGCTAAATATGATGGCATGCCCCATAGCGCGATTGAGACAGGCCTTGCCGATTATGTCTTAAAACCAGAAGCGATGCCGGAGCAGTTACATCGCTACTTTAAATTCAGCCTGAACAAGAAAAAGACGGGCTTAAGCGCCAACGAAGGCACTGCCCCCGATGCGCTGCAGAAGATTTTCATTATTCTGCGCAGTCGCACCAACCATGATTTCTCACTGTATAAGAAAAACACCATCTGCCGACGTATTGAGCGGCGCATGAATGTACATCAGCTTGAAAATATTGCCGATTATGTCCGCTATCTGCAGGAGAGCGATAGTGAAACGGCCATACTGTTAGATGAGCTATTGATCAATGTGACCAATATGTTCAGGGACCCGGATGCATTCGATGTGCTGGTGAATCAGGGCCTGATTCCGCTGATGAAAGAGAGGCCGGATGATTACACCTTTCGTGTCTGGGTGGCAGGGTGTAGCAGTGGCGAAGAGGCCTACTCCATTGCTATCTCTTTTTTCGAGAGCATGAGCAAACTGAATCGTCATTTTCAGTTGCAGCTGTTTGCCACGGATATCGATGAAAAAGCAATCGCCACTGCCCGGCAGGGTATCTACCCGGCAAGCATTGAGGCCGATGTAGGAAAAGAGCGCCTGCAGCGTTTTTTCATAAAACAGGATGATGGCAGTTATATCATTCATAAAATGGTGCGCGAAACCGTGGTGTTTGCGCCGCAGAATCTGATTAAGGATCCGCCATTCACCAAGCTTGATCTGCTCTGCTGTCGCAATCTGCTGATCTATCTGGGTACTGAGCTGCAAAAGAGGTTGTTGCCGATCTTTCACTACAGCCTGAAGCCTGATGGCCTGCTGTTTCTCGGCACCTCAGAAACCATTGGTCAGTTTACAGACAGTTTCAAAGCCCTGGATAAAAAGTGGAAGCTGTTTCAGAAGCTTGCATCCAGTTCGGCTAAAAAATCTATACTTAGTTTTCCCGCCATGCCTGTCAGCAGGGGTGAGATGGAGGTTGTTTTGCCAGATAGTATTCAGAGCCTTGAAGAGATCAGCGCTTTTCAGTTGGTGGAAGCGATATTGCAGCAGAGTGATGCACCACCGTGTGCGATTATCGATAAGGCAAATAACATTACCTATATCCATGGTAAAACCGGGCGGTTTCTTGAGCCGGCAGAAGGTAAAGTGAGTGTAAATATTCTCGAGATGGCGCGGCACGGGCTGAAAAAGGAGCTATCCAGCGCTATTCATGAGGCCAGGCTGCATAAGCGGGATGTGGCCTGTAAATCTCAACAGGTGGCCCATGATGGTGCTTATATCTATGTTGATATGCTGGTGAAGCCGATTCTCGAGCCTGCCGCGATGCATGATATGCTGATGGTGGTCTTTGAGCAGGCGCAAGCGGCGGGTGATAAACTGAAACCTGCAAAGCGGTTGAGATCCAAAGGTAAAGCCAGAACGCCTGTAGAGCTGGAACAGGAGCTGCGTTTCACGCGTGAAAATCTGCAAAGCACCATTGAAGAGCTGGAGACAGCCAATGAAGAGATGAAGTCTACCAATGAAGAGCTGCAATCCACCAATGAGGAGCTGCAGTCCACCAATGAAGAGTTGGAAACATCCAAGGAAGAGCTACAGTCACTCAATGAAGAGTCGGTGACCGTCAATGCTGAACTGCAGGGCCGCATGGATGAGTTATCCAGCTCTAATGATGATATGAAAAACCTGCTCGATAGCACCAATATCGCCACGCTTTTTCTTGATGGCGATCTATGTGTCAGGCGTTTTACTTCTGCGCTAAGCGAGTTAATTCCATTGACGGCTTCAGATGCAGGCCGTCCCATTCACCATTTTTCCAGCAATCTGCTGGATACGGATCTAAGCGTTGCTGCTGCAAAGGTGCTGGATGATCTCTCGGTGATGAATAAAGAAGTTACCAGCAAGGGCGGCTCGGTGTTTCAAATGCGTCTGCGCCCATACCGGACTGTAAACAATGTGATTGATGGTGTTGTGATCACCTTTGATGATATCACAAACAGCAAACGGGCTGAGCAGCAGGCTGTGTTGGCCAAACAGTTTGCCGAAAATATTGTGGCTACCATTCGCCAGCCTCTGTTGTTGTTGAATAAGAAGTTCATCATCGTTACCGCCAACCCTGCTTTTTGCAGTCGCTTTTCTCTGCCACTAACAGATGTGGTGGGTGAATCGATCTACACGCTGGCGGCCAGGCAGTGGGACACCCCTGAGTTGCACCAGTTGCTGGAAGAGGTGCTTCCCCGGAACGCTATATTTGAAGGGTATAGATATGAGCATTTCTTTGAGGGTATTGGCAAGTGCAGCTTCATTTTAAATGGTCGTAAAATAGAGAATGCAGAAGAAGAAGAAGAAGAAGAAGAAGAACTGATTCTTTTAGAGCTTGAGAGTATTGGCGAAGCTGAAATGGATTAGTGGCTGCTTTCTTGCTTAATGTTACAGGAAGAATGCAAGTTATTGTATTATACTAGCTAAGCTTGGAAAGCGGTGAATATGCCCCTCTCCATGAGAGGCTCGATTATGGAAGAAGAGAAGAGAGCGTCGCCAAATCAATTACGCCAACAGGCAGAAGCCCGGCTAGCGGCTTCTGACGCGGATCAGGCTGATCTCTCCTTGCAGGATTCCCAGACACTGATCCAGGAACTACGTACCCACCAGATTGAACTTGAAATACAGAATGAAGAGTTGCGCTGCTCTGAAAACAATCTGGAAGCGGCACGTGATCGTTATGTTGATCTCTATGATTTTGCCCCGGTCGGTTATCTCACCATCAGCCATAAGGATTAATGCTCGAGCTCAACCTTACGCTGGCAGAGATGTTAGGCGTGGTGCGCAGTCAACTTATCAAGCATCCCTTTTCAGCTTTTATTCACCCCGAAGATCAGGCTATCTACTACCGCCATCGCAAGAGAGTGATTGATGCGAAGCAGCAGCACGTTGATGAGTTGCGCTTGAACAGAGCGGATGGCACTCACCTCTGGGTTCGTATTGAAACCAGAGTGATAAGCGAAACAGAAGCAGATGGTGATACGCTGTTGATGGCTGTTTCAGACATCACAGAGCGCAAAACACATGAAATAGAGCTGCACCTGGCCAAGGAGAAGGCCGAAGCAGACAGCCGGGCCAAGTCTGCATTTCTGGCTAATATGAGCCATGAACTGCATACCCCGCTCAATGCCATCATCGGCTTTTCCGGTCTCATGCATGAGAACATGAGAGGCGATCTTTCTGAAGAGCAGCAACAGTTTGTTAAAAACATCCTCAATGCGGGCCGGAAATTACTGTTGATGGTTGATGATATGCTCGACATGTCAAACATAGAGGCTGGTTTCACGCGACTGGAAATTCATCCATTCAAACCGGTTGAAATCCTGAAAACAGCACTGACACTGTATAACGAGAAAGCCAAAGCACGCGATATTCAACTGCTGTTCGAAACAAGTGGTGAGGTAGGCCTAATCCAGGCTGATCTGTCCAAGATCAAACAGGTGCTGTTCAATCTGCTCAGCAATGCCATCAAATTCACGCCTGATGGCGGCAAAATCACTGTGAATCTTTCTAGCAGTGATAACGATATTGAGTTCTCCGTTAGCGACAGTGGTATCGGCATCAGTCAGGAGGATCTGTCCAGACTGTTTCAGCCGTTGCAGCAGCTGGAAGAGACGCTGACAAAAAATTATGAAGGTATCGGTTCGGGACTATTTCTAAGTAAAAAAATAGTGGAAATGCACGGCGGCGAAATCAAGGTAACAAGTGAACTCGGAAAAGGCAGCACATTCAGCTTCTCTATTCCAAGGCGGATGGAAGGGAAAGAAGAGAGCTCTTATGAGTGATAAGAAAGACGAACTGCGCCAACAAGCGGAAGCCAAACTGGCTGCTACTACGGATCTGCCTGAGCTCTCCTCTCAGGATTCTCAAACTCTGATTCATGAGCTGCGTACCCATCAGATTGAATTGGAGATGCAGAATGAAGAGCTGCGCAGAATTGAGCACACTTTAACCATCGCCCGTGACAAATATTCAGATCTCTACGATTTTTCTCCTGTCGGTTACATCACTATCAACGATAAAGGCCTGATCCAAGAAGTGAACCTTACGCTGGCAGAACTATTGGGAACAGATCGAAATCTATTGATCAAGCAGCCCTTTTCAGCCTTTGTTGTTGCTGAAGATCAGGATGCATATTACCAACATCGCAAAGCAGTGCTGACTTCAAGCTTGCAACAATGCTGTGAAATTCAACTACAGAAGAAATCCGGTGAGACTTTCTGGGCCCGTTTTGAAAGCACTGCTGCACAGCACGCAGATGAGGCTGGCCAACAGCTATTGATGACTATCTCCGATATCAGTGAGCAACAAAAAGCACTGGAAAAGTCGTTCGAGTTGATTCAAGCCATTGATCAATCAGGCGAAGGGGTGATGATCACCAATCTCCATGCGAGTATCGAATACGTCAATCAGGCATTCACACTCACCACGGGTTATAGCGCTGAAGAAGCCATTGGCAATAACCCCAGCATGCTTCATTCGGGTCGTCAGGATGCAAATTTCTACCGTGATATGTGGTCGGAAATCAACTCTGCCGGAGAGTGGCGAGGAAAAGTCTGGAATAAACATAAGAGTGGCAAGATTTATCCGGAGCGATTGCATATTAATGCGATCAGGGGCACCGATGGTAAGGTCACACACTACTGTGGCATTTTTTCAGATATTTCCGAACAGATCTCTCTTGAGCAGCGCTTGTTGCAGGCCCAGAAAATGGAGGCTATCGGCACACTGGTCGGTGGTATTGCCCACGATTTCAACAATATGCTGGCAGGTATAACGGGGAACCTCTATCTGGCTCAAACACGTACTAAAGATATGCCTGACGTATTGGACAAGCTAAACAGTGTAGAAAAACTCTCCTTTCGTGCTGCTGCAATGATCCAGCAACTGCTTACCTTTGCCCGTAAGGGGCAGGTGGATATGAAACTGTTACCATTGATCCCCTTCATCAAAGAGACACTCAAGTTCATGCGTTTATCGATAGCTGAAAATATCGACATTCACCAACATATCTGCAGTGATGCGATACAGATCAAAGGGGATACCACCCAGCTGCATCAGATCTTGATGAATCTGCTAACCAATGCCCGCGATGCGCTTGAGGAGGTAGAAAACCCTCAGATCAACATCAGTATTGAGATATTCAAGCCGAACGAGCGGTTTATGGAAGAGCACCCCTATTTCGATGTTATTGCTTATGCGCATTTGTCTGTTGAAGATAATGGCTGCGGCATCCCCAAGGCTCAACTGAAACATCTGTTTGAGCCCTTTTTCACCACCAAAGAGCAGGGCAAAGGAACCGGTCTTGGTTTGGCCATGGTCTTTGGCGCGATCAAAACCCATCATGGCTTTGTCGAAGTGGAAAGCATCTAGGGCACGGGATCAACATTCCATCTCTATATACCGATAGTAGAAGAAAAAGAACTTGTCTATCTGCCGCCTCAAAAACAGGACGTTCGAGAAGGCCATGGTGAGATGATTCTGTTTGTTGATGACGATGCGGATGTACGAAGTACGAACAGAGAGATCCTGGAAAGTATGAACTATAAGGTGCTTGAAGCGTCGGATGGTTTGCAGGCAGTCGATATCTTTATCGCTCATCAGCATGAAATCGAGCTCATTATCATGGATCTGGTCATGCCAAAAGTGGGTGGCATAGAAGCATTTAACCGTATCAGAGAGATTCAACCCGACATCAACGTTATTTTTTCAACAGGTTATGATAAAACCGAGACGTCAGCAGATAAAATCCCCCGGGGTAACTTCATCACGCTCTCCAAACCCCATAGCATAGAACAACTCAGTACAATCATTAGAGAGCAGCTAAACTCGTAATATCTTGCACAGAAACCCCGTCATAGGCTGAGCTGTTTATAATAGTCCCAGGCAATGGCGGCATAACAAGCTGTGATCGCCCTAACAGACCTCCATCAATCTCATTAACCGTCCAGAAGCAAAAAAATCGAAATAAAAGAGATAAAAGTGCATTTCTTCATCAATATTGATGATGAGCAAACATTTCATTGAAGGT
>JAJFLF010000036.1 GCA_021772845.1 Mariprofundus sp. | reverse complement strand
TGTTATAACCCATGCGCTTGAGTACTTCACAGGTGGATTCCCGAAATACCAGATCGTCATCAACCACCATGATGGTTTCACCGTGACCGCGTAATAGCGTTTCCTGTTTTTCAACTTGTGGAGCCGTGCATCTGGGTAGGTAGATGTGGAATATAGTGCCATCTCCAGGGCTACTATGCACATCAATGACACCGCCAATCTGTTTGATATAACCATATACCATGGATAGACCGAGTCCGGTCCCCTGGCCTACGCGCTGGGTGGTGAAGAAGGGTTCAAAGATACGCCGTTGCAACTCTTCGGGTACCCCCATGCCATTATCATAGAGTTGGATATGCACCAGATGTCTGGAGGCAACCTGAGGGTATTTACGCAAAAATAGTTCGTCGGCTTCATAGTTGATTAGCGTCATATTGATGCGTGGTTTGGCGACATTCTCTACTGCATGATCAGCATTCTGAATGAGCTGCAGAATAACTTCCTGTAATTTTTTTTGATCTCCCTGAATGACAGGCAGATGGGCATCATCAATGCTCAGGTTATCATCCAGCAACAGGTTGAATTGAGCGCGGGCAGGTAATGTCTGTAAAATGGTAGATTGCAGACTGTTGAAGAATTTGGCGAGATCAATGGGTTCGTCAACGGTTCTGCTTTTACGGGCAAAAGCCAGCATACGATCAATCATGGATGCAGAGCGTTCAATCAGTTGTTCAATGCGACTTAAACGTAACAAGGTCTCTTTATCAGCGGCGGCTTGTTTGATCAGGAAGACATTACCATTCATGCCAGCCAGGGCGTTATTGAATTCATGTGCGATGCCAGCAACCAGAGTCGCGGTGGTTTCCATGCGATGAGTTAATTCCAATTGTTCGGCCTGATCTTTTTGCCTGTTTTTACGGGTGCTGATATCGTTGATCGTGCCGTAGATGATATCCAGTTTACCGGCACTGTTATAACAGATCATCAGTGACTCACCATACCAGTGCATGGTTTCACCAATCTGGATCTGATAGGCGAATCCGATGCTTTCCTGTTTGTTATCAATGGCTTTTTGTAGTTGTCGGAGGTTGCTGGACTGCTGGCTTTTTGAATTTGCCCATGCCCAGAGGGGTTGATCTTTAAACGCGTGGGCGGGTACATGCAGGACCGATTCCGCTTTTGAGGAGATGCCTTCATAGGTGCGCGCATTGTTGGACCACCAGATACAGGCCGGTAAAAGCTCCATCATATCCAGCATGCGATCCTTGAGATTATTATGAGAGCTTTTGAGTTGATCATGGGCGCTGAGAATACGCGATGTCTCATAGGGCAGGCTGGCAATAAGTCTTTGAATTTCGGTGTCGGGGCTCTGTTTTTCGATAGCATCGCGAAGCTCTTCAACAGGTTCAATCAATTGACGTTTCAGGCTGTGGTGCAAACCTTTAACAGTAATCAGAAGCAGGGTGAGAATAAATACAGAGATCCAGCCCAGTGTGGTGCTAAGCGTTGTTTGGTTGAAGTTGTCACTGCGTACCATCTCGATAATGTAGGATTCAATAGAGCTGGAAAAGAGAAAAAACAGCACGGCGACAGAAACAAGGAAACAGATTCCCCATAGGAGAAGCGCAGTTGTAAGGCTCTGTTTCAGCGTTTGACTGGGTTGCTGCATCTTTCCTCCCTACACAGATATCAACCAAGCACGAGCATAGCATGTTATGTGTAGATGTCACAAATCCGACTTTATTAGGAATACTTATTCATTATTATAGATGAGATGCGTGAATATGAGACGAATAATTCAGTTTAAAGAGCGGAAGGACTTGCCGCTGTTCTTAATCGGCGTAATCTCCGCCTTCAACTATTTGTATTAGATTTCGCAGACAGTCGTTCGTTATTAGTGGGTCGCCATGGGTGATTCGCAAAGCGTTGATTTGTTATGCATAAGAGGTATCACCACATGTTTGGACTTGGAACAACTGAGCTTATTTTAATTCTGATTATTGTGATTGTACTGTTTGGAGCTAAGCGTCTACCGCAGGTAGGTGCAGGGCTTGCCAATGGTATCAAAAGTTTTCGCAGTAATATTTCTGATGGTGAAAAGAAAGATGAACCTGCTGGTGACGACGTTAGCGATAAAAAATAACAGCATCGTAGCGAGCTGGGGCCATGCCTGATATAGGTTTTCTAGAATTGATAGTGATCGGTGTGATCGCCTTCCTGGTGCTGGGGCCAGAGCGCATGCCTGAGCTGTTTGGCCAGGTTGGTCGGGTGGTTCGTAAAGGTCGCGGTTGGGTTAACGATATCCGTAAGCAGATTGATGCAGAAACCGCACCGTTGAAAAACCCTTTGCACGACGTTGAAGATGCTGTGAAGGGTGGTATTGATGGTTATAACGAAACGATCATGAAAGAGCTTGGGCAAAGCATGCCTTCGGATCTCTCCTCATTTTCAGTTGAGCCATCAAAAACAGACGTGACAGAATCAACAGCCAAGCCTGATAAAAAACAGGATGATACGTGAGTCAATCCGAAACTGAGCCAAAGCGCCCCTTGGAAAATCAAACAGAAGAGACTCAAACGCAAGAAAACAGTGGTGTGAGTGTGTTGGCACATTTGTCGGAATTGCGTCGCCGCGCCACGATTGCCATTATTGTCTATGCCATTGGTGTGATGGTGTTGATGAATTTTTCAGAAGCGGTTTTTGCATTTGTTTCAACCCCGATTCGGGATGCGTTGCCACCGAATACGCCGTTAATCTTCCTCAATGCCCCCGATGTCTTTTTTACCTATCTGAAAATTGCGCTGTTAATGAGTCTGTTTGTCACTGCCCCTGTAACGTTTTACCAGTTTTGGGCATTCATTGCGCCGGGATTGTATAAACATGAGCGCAAGGCATTTGTATCCTATTTTATAGGCAGCCTGGTACTGCTATTTAGTGGTGGGGCTTTTGCATTTTACATCGTATTTCCACTGATCTTTGAGTTTTTCCTTGGTTTTTCTAATGAAAGCATTCAGGCCATGCCAGCTATTAAGGAATATCTTTCTCTGGTGATGAAGCTGCTGTTTGCATTTGGCCTTAGTTTTCAGATTCCGATTATTGTGATGTTACTGGTACGCTTGAATGTCGTCGACGTTACTTCGCTGGCTGAAAAACGCCGTTATGTGTTTGTCTGGGCCTTTGTTATTGCAGCTCTGCTTACGCCACCTGATATTATTTCACAGGTTTTGCTTGGTGTGCCGATGTTGCTGCTGTACGAATTGGGCATGTTTTTAGCGAAACTCAAACAAGCTAAACCTGAACCAGAATCAGATAAGCTCTAAGCAAGCTTTAACCCTTTGGCGTAAAAGTACGCTGTGGTTGTTTTCGCGTTCAACCCACCTGCACCCTACAAACACCTAGCCTAAACAGTGGCTCTTATGGTACAAGTCGATATGGATATCTCCTCTTTAATTAAACGCGTTGCACGTGGAAAACACGGTTCTGAACATCTGGATCGAGATGAAGCGAAAGCCGTGTTTCAGACTCTATTGCGGCCTGATGCTGATATGCTGCAATTGGGCGCCTTCCTGATTGCTCAGCGCATGAAGGGTGAAACCAGTGCTGAGTTGGCCGGTTTTGTTGAGGCGACAAGGGAAAGTGTGCAGGGCTTTGCACAGATTGTGGCGCCAAAGGGTGCTGTTGATCTGCCCTGTTATGCAGGCAAACGCCGCAGTGGTCATGCGTATTTAGCGGCAGCAATGCTGGCCCGAGGTAAGGGTGTTCCAATCGTGGTGCATGGTGTTGAACAAATCGATGATCGTGTGACTGCCTGGCAGGTGTTGCAGGAAGTAGGCGTGCGTCGCGCCTCTGGTTTGCGTGATGTGGCCGCAATTTTGGCTGATGATAATATCGTATATATTGATCTGGCTGAACTTAGCCCTGATCTGTTTCGAATTTATAACCTCAGAGAGAGGCTTGGTGTGCGTTCCTTTGCCAATACGGTGGCACGCTTGATGAACCCGATGCTATGCGAGGGACAATTGAATGGTTTTTTCCATACCCCTTATGCCGATTATATGGCCGATGCCAATGTGTTGCTGGGGCAACAGCGCGCGCTTATTTTCATGGGGGCGGAAGGTGAACCCGAATTGTATGCTGACCGTCAGAAAGTAATTGTGAAACAGCAGGATAATGAGATTACGCGTCTATCTTTTCCCGAATCAGGTCAGCCCGTCTATCCGCGTGAGCCGATGCCTGTGGAACAATTGAAAGGGAGCTTTGTATCTATGTTGCAAGGTGACTTGAGTGATCGGGAATTGGCTGTGATCACTCGCATGAATGAAGCCTTTCTATGGGCTTCAGATGGAGAATTTCCAGCAGGTTGGCGTGAAGGAAAACGGATTGAAGAAAAAATAACGGATTGACCCGAAAAGAGAGAGGAGTATTCATGGCACGTGTATTGATTCCATTTACTGAAGGTGTTGAAGAAGTCGAACTGGTTGCAGTGATTGATCTGCTGCGACGGGCCGATGTGGACGTGTGTGCCGCCAGTCTCGATGGTGGCGCTGTTGTAGGGCGCTCCAATATCACGATTCAGCCCGATGCGGCTCTGGCCGATGTGATGTCTGATGAGTGGGACATGGTGGTGCTACCTGGAGGTCTTCCCAATGCCTTTCTATTGAGAGATGACGCCAATGTGAAAGCAGTAGTGGATCGCTTGCGCACGGAGCGTAAATCGATAGCTGCAATTTGTGCAGCTCCCATGGCCTTGGCAGCTTACGGCATTACCGAAGGAAAACGTGTGACCTCTTACCCTTCCTGTCAGAAGGAGATGGAAAAGCTGCAACCTTCATCGGTCTATGTGGATGATGCTGTGGTGGAAGATGACTTTTTAATCACTAGCCGAGGTCCGGGTACAGCGATTGCATTTTCCTTGCGTTTAATCGCCAAGTTGTGTGGTGAAGAAGAATCCGAAGAGATCAGGCAATCCATAGTCGCTTGATAGGTGTGCTTTTTGTCTTCAGCTTTAGGTTGATAGATCGAACAAGCTATCCAAACATGATGTACTCCTTTGTTGTTTAAATATTAATCTGCATAAGCCGAGATGCGCGTGGAAAAGTGGTGAACAGTACTATTTGTCATAGATATGGGGTGAAAACGTTAAAAGGTGTTGGATAAGTGGTGTGAAGTCGTACTATGCGGCTTATGCGATTAAGCCGTGAGTTCAGAGATCAATTTTGTCAGCAGGAAATGCGCACCCATGGGCGTAAAAATGGCTTTGTGACCACAGGGCAGGAAGCGCGAATGCTGAAATGGCTGCCTAAGATTGGTTTAACAAAAGATATGACATTGGCCGATGCCAATCTGCCTGCGAATGCACCGATTGTGATGGAGATTGGTTTTGGCAATGGCGACTTTTTAGTGCATTTGGCACAGACACACCCTGAGTGGATATTAGTTGGTGTGGAGATTTATCTGCCGGGAGTGGCTAAAGCAGTAGGTCGCCTTGATGATGCGAATCTGATTGAGCAGTGCCGGATTACGCAATTACCAGCGCAGTTTGTATTAACGAATCAGGTGCAGGAAGGACAACTCGATGGTGTATTTATTAATCATCCTGATCCATGGCCCAAAGCGCGTCACCATAAACGTCGTATTATTCAAAAAGATTTTGCAGTGCTGTTGCTCAGTCGATTAAAGCCGGGCGGTTTTATTAAACTGGCATCGGATAAAGCAGATTTGGCTGATTGGATGCGTGATATTCTTGATCAAACGCCTGGGCTGACAAATGTGGCGGGTGTAGGTGGTTATATTGATCGCGATACTGATCGCCCTGAAACCAAGTTTGAGCAACGTGGTAATAAAGCAGGCAGAACAAGTCAGTTTCTTCATTTCGTTAAAGATTGATCGCTGTTATGGCAATCAGCTCAACTATTTACAAAGTAGAACTGCAGATCACCGATATGGATCGGAATTATTATCACGATCACCAGCTGGTTATAGCGCGTCATCCATCTGAGAGTGATGAACGCATGATGGTGCGTCTGCTAGCTTTCGCATTGCATGGGAGTGAGTCACTGCAATTTTGCAAAGGTATTAGTACCGATGATGAACCGGATATCTGGCAAAAAAGTTTGAGCGATGAGATAGAAGTATGGATTGATCTTGGTCAACCCGATGCCAAACGTATTCGCAAAGCCTGTGGGCGCTCCAAGCAGGTAATTATTTATACCTATCTGCGTAGCCATGCGGTGTGGTGGCAGCAGGTACAGAATAAATTGACGCGCTTTGACAATCTTAGCGTGATCCATTTGCATAGTGATGCAGTGGCCGGCCTTGGTGTTATGGCTGAGCGGGCGATGCGTTTACAGTGTACGATCCAAGATGGTTCATTGTGGTTGACCGGTGGTGATCAGGCGCTTGAAATTACGCCTGAAACTTGGAAGAGAGTCAGCTCTGATTGATTAGGTGATCTTCCCAGGAATTTTTGACAGGGATGATGAGATAAGAACGATCTGAGATGGTCAATAAACGTTAAGTGATGAACGAAGCAGTGAGAGTAGACAATGAAATTCGATCAATATTATATTTCTGCAGATATTAAAAAGAATCTGGCCAAGCTGGGTTTTAAGAGACCGACTGATATTCAGTATAAATCCATCCCTTCTATTATTGATGGTGAAGATGTGCTGGCAATTGCGCAGACAGGCACGGGTAAAACAGCCGCTTTCGCTATTCCTGTGATTGATAAGATTCATCGTTTTAAGAGCAGTAAACGTTCCTATGGCATTAAATGCATTGTGATGGTGCCTACGCGTGAGTTGGCAGTACAGATTGGAGAGGTGTTCAAGAGCATTGCCAAACATACACGTGTGAAGGTGTTTACCCTGTATGGTGGGGTAGAGCAGGAGCGCCAGATTGCCAAGTTGCAGGACGGTATTGATGTGCTGATTGCTACGCCCGGACGCATGTTTGATCTGATCAATCAGCAGGAGATTCATCTGGATGGTGTTTCAACATTGGTATTGGATGAAGCGGATCACATGCTGGATCTGGGGTTTATAGAAGATATCCGTTATATCAAAAAGATGCTCAAACGCCGTCATCAAACCCTCTTTTTCTCAGCTACAATCAATGATGAGATTAAGAAATTGGCATATTCACAGGTGAAGAGTGAAGCGATTCGTATTCAGGTGTCACCACAGGATCGTGTATCAAAAAATATCACGCATTTTGTGATGCATGTGGAAATGGATGATAAACGTTTTTTCCTGGAGCGTTTTTTGCAGGATCATCCGGAAGGTAAGGTGATTATTTTTGTGCGTACCAAGGTGCGTGCTGAACGTGTGGTGAAAGCGATGGCACGGGTTGGTATTGACGCGATGAGTATTCATGGCGACAAAGATCAATCGGAGCGTTCTGAAGTGATGCAGGCCTTCCGGACAGGTGATGGAGCACGTCTGTTGGTCGCAACTGATGTAAGTGCAAGAGGCATTGATGTGCCGGATGTTGAATATGTGATCAATTATGATCTGCCTGAAAAGGTGGAGAATTATGTGCATCGTATTGGACGTACGGGCCGCGGTGAAAACAAGGGTGAGGCCGTCTCATTTTGCAGTAGTGAAGAGAAAGAGTTGTTGCATGAGATCCAGGAATTTATAGCCAAGC
>JAJFLF010000350.1 GCA_021772845.1 Mariprofundus sp. | reverse complement strand
GGTGGCATTGCGCATGACTTTAACAACCTGATAGCTGGCATTAGTGGCAACGTGTACCTACTCAAAAATAAACTTAAAGATCATCCCGATCTCAATCAAAGAGTGTCTTCGATTGATGAACTTTGCATCAGAGCAGCCACTATGATTTCTCAACTGCTGGCTTTTGCACGCAAGGATAAGGTCAACTTGCAATACCTGCCATTCACCACACTTGTTAAAGAAGCAATGAAACTGGCCATGGTCACTGTTCCTGAAAACATTAAAATAAAACAGGATATCTGCACACATAAGATGGTGATTTATGGCGACAGCAACCAGTTGCAGCAGGTTGTATTAAATTTAATGAATAACGCACGTGATGCGCTGGATGATGTTGGCTCACCTGAAATCATCGTAACACTGGAGAGTTTTACACCAACGCATGCTTTTAGAGATCAACATAAAGATCGGTTGCTTGCTGAACATTACGCACATTTGAGCGTACAGGATAATGGCTGTGGCATGCGAGAGAAAAAACTCCAGCGCATTTTCGAACCCTTTTTCACCACCAAGAAAGAAGGGAAAGGAACTGGACTCGGGCTGGCTATGGTATTCGGTTCAATACAAACACATGATGGTATTATTGATGTTGAAAGTAAGAAGGGCTGCGGCAGCACATTCCATATCTATCTGCCCCTACAGAAGCAGAAAGAAAGCATCGCACTCAATGCATCATCACCACAAGAAACATTGAAAGGCAATGGAGAGACTATTCTATTTGTGGATGATGATGACCGATTACGCAGCACCATTGGTGACGTACTGGAAAACATGGGCTACCGGGTTCTGCTGGCTGCCGATGGCACTGAAGCAATATCCCTATATGCAACACATCAAGAGCAGATTGCACTAACCATTCTTGATCTGGTCATGCCAAATATGGGTGGAAAAAAAGCAGCTGAAAAAATTCGTTCGTTAAACCCTGCAGCTCATATTCTATTTGCCACTGGATACGACAAAGAAAATCGATCAGACAGAACACACAACAGATCATCCAGCCCAACCATTAAAAAACCCTTTGCCCTTGAATCGCTAAGCAGAATAATCGCTTCAACACTGCATTCTATTTAACAGGGTAGACGCATCGCCTTGCAGAGAAACTGCATCATTGGCAGGCCTGCTTTGAAATAATCGCAGACAATATCTTCAAAATCTTCCTGCTCAACCAGTGCCGGTGCAATATCACTGATGGCGATAAAATCTTTGCGTCTAAGATCCTCAATCATGGCATGATCCTTGGGGAAACCACGCGGAGCAGTTTTGAGACTATCTCCCGCCAGTGCAAACCAGCGACTGAAGTCTGCCTCATCGCGCACATCACACCATGCCTGCGGACGTTCAACAATAGCGTTTCGAATCAAAGTCAAAGAATCCGATGGCGGATGCCATGTGCCCACACCAACAAAACAGTCTCCACCACTGATATGCACATAAAAACCCGGCGCATGCACATCCTTAGCCACCTCATGGCGAAACTGAATACCAATATTGGTTTTATAGGGTGTTTTGTCTTTACCAAAACGGGTATCGCGATAGACACGCATGAGTGACCCACCCATTTTTCGACTATCTGCGCGAAAGTGCGGCGCGAACTCAGGCAATCGCTCTCCAACGGCTTCAATAAAAGCCAACGCTGGTGATCTCACATTATCTTCATAATCCTGCTTATGATCGGCAAACCAATCTCGCGTATTATTATCTGCCAGCTCTGCTAAAAAAGAAAAGGTATCGGCATTGAAATGCTCTTTTGGCATCACTCAGTGCCCACCAAAATCGGCGGCATATAGGCTAATCCATTCACAAGCGGCCTCTTGTGCAGATAAACTGCGTCCCTCTTTGATGGCCGTCTGACGATACCCCTCAATATGGCACACCTGCTCCACCATGCGGGCCCGGAAGCGACTGTCTTCATCGAGAAATTTCACACCTATTTCAAAACCGTCATCTTTGACCTGACGCCAACAGACCACACAGGCAGCTTCAAATGGCGGCTGCACATGTGGCACATTCACCTTTAAAATAGTGCCATCTTCAAAGGCAACATTGGTCTGAAATGCGACTCCGCCCTCACCCACGTCAGACATGGAAAAATATTTCAGTTTCTTATCTGATTGCAGGAATACATGAATGGGCACATTCACAGGGTGACGAATATACTCCCTACGCTCATCACTCATATCAGTCTCGTTTACCTAAGTATGCTGGCTCCAGCCCCATCTGACGGTAGGTACGAAAACGTTCGCGTGCAGCTTGTTTTAACGGCTCATCCCAGCCATCCACAAAATCTACAATATGCGCAAAACCGGACACATCCGGTGGGATTTCCAAACCGCCATTCACCAGTACAACCGGTTGATTATCACGATTGATGCTTGTGGATAACAGGATCGGTTGCTGGCTGTTGGTTTGCACATCATCCGTGACAATCGCATGAGCAAGAAACGATTCAGGATGAATGGTCCACAAACGTTCATCCAGTTGCGCTGCAAAACTATCATCCGGACACAGAATCAACACATGCGGAGTCAAACGACCACGTCTGAGCAGCAGATTGCATATGCCTTCAACCCGATCAGCTCTATCCAGCAGTTCAAAATGTACCTTTACGTCCATATCTTTAGGCAAGTTTTCCCTTCCATACATGCATCAGAATAAACAGTGCTGCTACCGGCATAATAAGTGCCAGTGATTGTGCCGTCGAGGGTTGCATGTGATAACCCAGGCCTAACACGGCTGCTTGTACTGCAACAATAAAACCCGGTATTTTCCAGGCCCATTGCGACTGCTGCCATGATTCCACTGGCCAGGATTTCGACCAGCGCCAGAATAGCCACATCGTAAGCACACCAATCGTTAGTCCTGCAGCCACATCGATAGGAAAATGCACACCACCATAGATGCGTCCAATCGCAGCCAATACAAACAGGGATGCAATGCCCCAGCTGCGCCAGTCTTTACATTGCCAGATCAAAAAGGCCAACAACACCATCACCCCGTCGGAAGTGGAATGGCCGGATGGAAAACTGTGGCTGGTCAGGCTGTGCCCCAGCACATGCACATTATCCAACAATGCAGGCGGGCGTGGCATATCAAATATCCGCTTCAGCAATTGGGCAAATAGACCGGATACAATAAATGCAGCCATAGAAGCAATGCCCAGCCGCAGGTTAAACAACATCACAAGCGAACAGAGCAGTGAAATCACCAACCCATCACCCAAACCGCTCACCACACCAAAAAACATATCACCCATCGGTGAATGGGCATCATTAATGAATCGAAAAAGGTCATGGGAGTCGGTGGCTGTTTGCATGGTCGAGACACTACTCATCTATGCATGTGGATTCTACTGACCTGAGAATTCGCCCATCTAAAGGGCAAAAGCTATGGATGTTCCGTAGCCAAGGTATATGG
>JAJFLF010000349.1 GCA_021772845.1 Mariprofundus sp. | reverse complement strand
CATGCGGCTTGGCAATACCGAGCAACTTGATGCGATAACCCATTTCAGAGGCTGATTCGATATCGGCTGCGGTAATTTTACTGATGCCTTCGGTGAAAACCTCATCAAATTTAATTTTTGAACCATAAGCCATAGCAGCCAGAATCGATAATTTATGCGCCGTATCAATGCCTTCTACATCAAAAGTAGGGTCAGCTTCGGCATAACCAAGCTCCTGTGCTTCTTTCAACACATCAGCATAATCTGCGCCTTCATTCTCCATCTTGGTCAGAATAAAGTTGCACGTTCCATTTAGAATACCATAAACAGATTCAACTGCATTAGCCGCACAACCTTCGCGCAGCGCTTTCAAACATGGAATACCACCACCGACTGCCGCTTCAAAACCCACAGCCACACCTTTACTTGCAGCCAGTGGAAACAGCTCTTCACCATGTTTGGCAACCAGTGCTTTATTGGCTGTAACAACGTGTTTGCCATGCTCAAGCGCTGTGGCTACGAATGTGCGCGCCGGCTCATAT
The DNA here is from genome assembly GCA_021772845.1 of Mariprofundus sp. Taxonomy (GTDB): domain Bacteria; phylum Pseudomonadota; class Zetaproteobacteria; order Mariprofundales; family Mariprofundaceae; genus Mariprofundus. Next base: position 4,176 of record JAJFLF010000349.1, on the reverse strand, counting down.
CCACCAATCAATTCAACAACCAGATCAACATCATCAGCCGTTACTACAGCATTGGCATCATCGCACAGGCGCACACCTGTAAGATCAAGACCGCGATCATGCGAAATATCACGATCAGCTGCTGCAACCAGACGCACGGTCTTACCAAGGCGGCGGCTCATTAGCTCCTGCTGCTCGATCAAAATACGGGCTACACCCGTACCAATCGTGCCCAAACCCAGCAATCCAACTCTTATTTCACTCATTTTAACTCCAATTCATTGCACCACTAAGACTTAGAGGTACAAAGAAAAACTTTAATAAATTCGACTTTATGAGGCTGCAGATATTATTATCTCCATGCCAAAATATGTGAGAACTTATGCTCCAGCGTGCAGGAACTTGCGCATACCACGTAGCGCCTGACGCGTTCTATGTTCATTCTCAATCAATGCGATGCGCACAAAATCATCACCATAATCACCAAAACCAATACCCGGAGACAGCGCTACACCGCCCTCCTTCAACATACGCTTGGAAAACTCCAACGAGCCCATATGCTTAAATTCATCAGGGATTTCAGCCCAGATAAACATCGATGCTTTGGGTTTCTCAGCCATCCAACCCATCTTGTGCATACCGTCAATCATCACATCACGACGTGATTGATACATTAAACGAATTTCTTCTACACAATCCTGTGGGCCGTTCAAAGCCGCACATGACGCAATCTGCAAGGGCTGAAAGGTACCATAATCCAGATAGGATTTAATCTTGGAAAGTGCCGCGACAATCTCTTTATTGCCCACCATAAAGCCCATACGCCAGCCCGGCATATTATAGCTCTTGGATAGTGAGTAAAACTCAACCGCGACCTCTTTGGCTCCCGGCACCTGCATAATGGAAGGACAGACATAATCGTCAAAGGTGATTTCTGCATAAGCGATATCTGAAATCACTATAAGATCATTCTCGCGCGCAAAATCTACCAATTTGACATAAAAATCGAGGTCAACCACTTGTGCTGTCGGATTCGATGGGAAGTTCACCACCAGAATCTTTGGTCGCGGCCATGAATCTTTCACCGCCTTTTCAATATCTGCAAAATAGTCACGATCCGCACCCATTGGTACATGGCGAATATCAGCACCGGCAATAATAAAACCGTATGGGTGAATCGGATAAGCTGGATTCGGTGTCAAAATCAGATCACCGGGTGAGGTAATCGCTACAGCCAGATGAGCCAGCCCCTCTTTGGAACCAATGGTAGCAATTGCTTCAGTTTCAGGATCAAGATCCACATCAAATTTACGTTTATACCAGCCACAAATAGCACGACGTAAACCCGGAATACCTTTGGACATCGAATAACGGTGATTTCGGCCATCTTGTGCGGCTTCACATAACTTATCGACAATATGCTGTGGTGTAGGCTGGTCAGGATTACCCATGCCCAAATCAATAATATCTTCGCCTTCATGGCGAAGCTCCATCTTAAGCTGGTTTACTGCCGCAAACACATAAGGAGGAAGACGTTTAATCTTTTCAAATTCAAGCATGAGTCAGACACAAACTCCAAGAATAGTAATAACCCTGCTAAGGGATTGGATAGACTACGAACCACCATCTTTTGGGTCAAGGAAAGCTAATGCTAGCGCCACTGTTTTGACCGCTATACACAAAAAAGGCCCGCCGTATGGCGAGCCTTTTAAGATTACTGATCATTCAGATCAATGTTTAACGTCTTTCCACACTTCAACTTTCAAGCGCCACAGCACCAAAGTAAGCAGAAGCAGGAAGCCGACTACCCAACAACCGATAGCACGACGTTCATTCTGATGCGGATCAGCGATGAAGGCTAAAAATGCAGAAACATCATGCGCCTGTTGCTCCAGCTCTTCAGTTTCCGATGCATCATGCTCTAACCATGACAGAGGATCCGGCATCGCAATACGGTTACCTGGGTAAAATGCATTGTAGTTTCCATCAGGAACCTTTCCGTCTGGATCATGTTCAAAGCCTGTCATAAGCGAATAAATATAATCCGCACCACCACGGCGACCAGGAACGATCAGTGAAAGGTCAGGTGGATACTTACCATACGACTCAGTCGCATCTTCAACTGACATATCCGAGATCATACCACTCATCAAAGACCTATCACCACGAAGTTCATCAACAGCTTCTCGTGTCAGACCAATTTCTGGATAAGACATCAGACCACGATAAGTGATGTATTTGGCAGAGTGACAACCCATACAGACATCAGTAAATACTGTCAGTCCACGACGTAGCTGCTCCTGATTGGTAACATCAATTTCAGCATGCTTGAGCTGAGCACCACCACCACTGGCCATTGCAGATGTAGAAAAGCCCATCACAGCTATGGCACTAATTGCCAATAATGTGTTAGTCAATTTCATATCAAATCCCCTCCGGCACAGGCTTAGTCTTCTCGAACTTCGGTAAGAACGGCAGAGCCACGAAGAACAGGAAGTAGTAAGCGGTAGATAGCTGGCCTACTATTTTAAGCGTTGGTGTAGGTGCGGAATGTCCACAATAACCTAATATAATCACATCAATAAAGAACATGATTACCATGATCTGGTAGACCGGACGGAAACGCGCTGAACGCACCGCTGATTTACACAGAAATGGCAGCAAGAACAGGATTGCTAGAGAGCCACCCATTGCCAACACACCGATCAACTTGGATTCAAACGAACGCAAGATGGTGTACCAAGGTGTTAAGTACCAAACCGGCGCAATATGAGCTGGTGTGGAAAGGTTATTAGCAGGTACATAGTTATCCACTTCGATGAAGTAACCAGCGAACTGTGGATTAAAGAATACAATGTAAGCATAGATAGTTAAGAAGAATGCCACACCGAATGCGTCTTTAATCGTATAGTACGGATGGAAAGGAATCATCTCTTCAGGTTTATGCAGATCAATACCATCTGGGTTATTGGAATGTACAACATGCAACGCATGTACGTGACCACCAACAATAGCAACCAACAACAATGGGAATAGATAATGCAAAGAGAAGAAGCGGTTCAAGGTTGGATCACCAATTGCGAAACCACCCACCAATAGCTGAGTAACAAAATCACCCAATACCGGAATAGCTCCAAACAAGTTGGTAATTACCGTTGCGCCCCAGAATGACATCTGGCCCCAAGGTAGTAGATAACCGAAAAACGCTGCGCCCTGCATAATCAGCAGAATCACAACACCGATAATCCATAACAATTCACGCGGCTCTTTAAATGAACCGTAATACATACCACGTCCCATATGTAGATAAACTACAAGGAAGAACATCGATGCACCAACAGCATGCATATAACGAATCAGCCAACCAAAGTTGATATCACGCATAATGCGTTCAACCGAATCAAAAGCGACCGTAAAACCACCAAAGGTAGCTTCAGCAGATGGTTTATAATACATCACCAGGAAAATACCGGTAACAATTTGCAGTACCAGCATCAGCAAAGCCAATGAACCAAAGTTCCACATATAGTTCAAATTCTTTGGTGCCGGATATTCAGTTAGCTGAGACTTAATAATCGCCTCAGCACCTGTGCGCCTATCAACCCAGGCGAACAGTTGTGTTTTCATTAATTTTTCTATCACTTTTCCCTCCCCCTGAATTATCCGATCACTACTACAGTGTCGGTTTTATAAGCATATTTCATAACATATAGATTGTGTGGCGCTGGAGAACCATTGGCAACACGTGCCGAAAGGTCATACAAGGAACCATGACATGGGCAATGCCAACCGCCATACCAGTTTTCAGGTACTGAATCACCCCAGTCTTTACGACCAACCGTAGGTTTGAATAAAGGAATGCAACCAAGATGTGTGCAGCTGGCTACAACAATCAAATATTCCGGTTTAATGGAACGATACTTACGTTTTTCAGGTGTATCCATCCACTCTGCTTGTACTTCATCGATAGCCATAGAGTCAGCATCTTTGAGTACATCATCATGCCCGTCGACTTGTTTTAGAAGCTCTGCTGTACGATTCAAAACGAATACCGGTTTACCCTGCCACTGGATGGTTACCAGTTGCCCCGCCACAACGGTCGATACATCGAATTCTGTTTTGGATGCAGCCAGCGTATCTGCAGCTGGCAACATGCTGCCAATAAATGGCACCACCATACCGCCAGCGGCAACAGCT
>JAJFLF010000348.1 GCA_021772845.1 Mariprofundus sp. | reverse complement strand
CAATATGGAGCCGGGTATGAGCCCGATGCAGATCTGGTGCAATGAAGCACAAGAGCGTTATATGTTGGCTATTGCGCCTGAATCACGCGATCTGTTTACAGCACTGTGTGAGCGCGAACGCTGTCTGTTTGCGGTCTTGGGTCATGCGACAGAAAAACGTGATCTGGTTGTGAATGATCCGCAACTGGATGGTCAGCCTGTTGATCTCTCCCTTGAGATGTTGCTCGGCAAAGCGCCGAAGCTCACACGCGACGTGAGTCATAAAGCTGCAACATCTGTATCTCTTGATGTGAGCTCTATTGATGTGAAAGATGCGGTTGGGCGCGTACTACGATTGCCAGCTGTAGCCAGTAAAGAGTTCCTTATCACCATTGGTGACCGCTCTATCACAGGCATGGTGGCACGTGATCAAATGGTAGGCCCGTGGCAGGTGCCCGTGGCTGATGTGGCGGTGACAACGCGTGATTATATCGGTTATGCCGGAGAAGCGATGAGCATGGGTGAGCGCACACCGATTGCAGTACTGGATGCTGCGGCATCAGGACGAATGGCAGTGGGTGAAGCGCTGACCAATGTGGTTGCGGCTCAGATTGCCAAGATCGGTGACATTAAACTCTCCGCCAACTGGATGGCTGCTTGCGGTCATGATGGTGAAGATGCTCGTCTGTACGATACGGTAAAAGCTGTTGGTATGGAGCTGTGTCCCACACTCGGGATTTCTATTCCTGTGGGTAAAGATTCATTGTCGATGAAATCGGTTTGGCAGACTCAAGGTGAAAATGGCGATGAGCAGAAGCGTGAAATGATTTCACCGCTCTCATTGATTGTATCTGCGTTTGCACCGGTAACAGATGTAAGGTCAACATTGACGCCTGAATTGCAACTGGGGCAGGGCAACAGTGATCTTATTCTGTTGGATCTGGGCTGTGGTAAAAATCGTTTGGGTGGTTCAGCCCTTGCACAGGTATATGGCAAGACTGCACAAGACGTACCTGATGTGGATGACGCTGCCCTGTTAAAATCATTCTTCACAACTGTTCAGGAGCTAAATCGTGAGGGCCTGCTGTTAGCTTATCATGACCGTTCCGATGGTGGTCTGTTTGCTACCTTGGCTGAGATGGGCTTTGCCGCACGCTGTGGTTTGAAAGTGCATCTGGAAGCATTGGGTGATGATGTGGTTTCTGCGCTGTTTAATGAAGAGCTTGGGGCTGTGGTCCAAATTAAGAGAGCTGATCGTGAAACGGTGTTGTCCAAGCTGAGCAATGCCGGATTAGCGCATGTCGCACATATTATTGGCCACCCAACAGAGTTTTCCTCAATGCTGCTGACACATGAAGATGAGACAGTGTTTGAAGCGGATGTGCAGGAGCTGCAACAGGTCTGGGCAGAAACAAGCTTCAGAATGCAATCGTTACGTGATAACCCTGATTGTGCAAAAGAAGCCTTTGCAACCATTAGCGATAAAGAGGATGGCGGTCTGTTTGCTGATCTTTCTTTTGATCCGACTGAAGATGTGTGTGCTGAATTTGCTAGTAGTCCGCGTCCAAAAGTGGCTGTACTGCGTGAGCAGGGTGTGAATGGACAGGTAGAAATGGCTGCGGCATTTGATTTCGCTGGTTTTGATTGTACCGATGTGCATATGTCCGATGTGATTGCAGGACGCGTGAATCTGGAAGATTTCCAGGGGCTTGTGGCTTGTGGCGGATTCTCCTTTGGTGATGTGTTGGGGGCAGGTCGTGGCTGGGCCAAGTCGGTGCTCTATAATGAGCGTGCACGCGATCAGTTTAGTAATTTCTTCCATCGTCCCGATACATTCGCTTTGGGTGTGTGTAATGGTTGTCAGATGATGTCTGGATTAAAATCCATGATTCCCGGGGCTGAACACTGGCCTAGCTTTGAACGCAATCGTTCTGAGCAATTCGAAGCGCGTCTACTGCAGGTTGAAGTGCTGGATTCACCTTCCATCTTCTTGTCCGGCATGGTTGGTTCAAAACTACCCCTAGTGGTTGCACACGGTGAAGGACGTGTCTCTTTTGATGCAGATGAACAGGCTGAACAAGCGGTCTCTGCGTTACGCTTTCTGGGTGCTGACGGGAAGGCGGCTACAACATATCCGCATAACCCTAACGGTTCACCTGATGGTTTGAGCGGATTTACCACATCAGATGGTCGATTCACTATCATGATGCCGCATCCTGAACGCCTGTTCCGCACCAGTCAGTATTCATGGCATCCAGAAGAATGGGGTGAAGATGGCCCGTGGCTACGCATGTTCCGTAACGCACGCCGCTGGGTGGGCTGAGTTTTTTCATCATAGCTTGATATCATCTGTTTATTCTCTACGCTGCAATGTAAGTCTAGAGATGAACTGATCTTTATGCTGGGTGAGGGGGACGTTTCGATGCCGAGTTGTTTGCATTCCCGGCCTTTGTTGCTGGTTACTGTGTTGATGTGCTCTTCAGTAGTGCCTGTTCAGGCTGCCGATGTGAACTGTCGGCAAAAGCCTGTTGCTGATCTCTCCGACTATTCTATTGAACTGATACCCTACAAAGAAAAGAGCATGGCAGATGGGCTCGTGAGCCGTTTGGCTCAGAAGTCATTTGTTGCGCAGGTGGACGGGATATCAGCAGCAGAAAGACCCTATATGGTTCGCATGACCGGATTTGCCAGCGAGGATGATGCCGAAGCATGCAGGGCATTGTTGATAGACCGAACTACAATCAGCGATTCGAATATTGAGGTTATAAAAGCACAGTCAGCAGTGGCTGTTGCAGATTCTCCAAAAACGCTACCACTGCCAGCAGAGAAAGTTGTGGCTGACGCAGTCAATGCCGATGCTTTGAGCGTGCTTGGAAGGCCGCCGGTAGTCGTTGCAAAAGGCATGTCTCTGCAGCAGGTGATTGCATATGGCTTGGGCCATAATGTGACATATCGCCAGCAGGTATCGCGCTTGCCTATTCTTGATTTAGATGCGCAGGCAGCGCTTGATCCATTTTCATTAAAAACGCAAATTGCATCCTCCTCCAATCAGCGTGTTGGTTCCGAATTGGGTCAGACGTATCAAGTTAGCTTCAATAAGAAGTTTTCGGCCGGTACAAACGCCGGAATTGGTCTTGGTACCTCCCGTTTTGCAGGGCAGTCATTGAGTGAAATGTCGTTCAGCATAAGTCAGCCCCTGCTCAAAGGGCGGGGTTCGCTGGTGAATAATATCGGCATTGATATGGCCAATCAGAACAGATTTAAGCAGCGCAATATGGTCAGGTATCAGAAACAGCAGTTAATTCTCGATATGATTTCAACCTATTACAGGGCTGTTTTGCAGAAGCAGTCTATTCGCATTCATCAGACTACGATTGAACAGAGCCAGGAGATGCTCGATTCGTCGAATGCTAAATTTAAGTTTGGTATGGTGTCCCGTATGGATGTATTTCGTGCTGAACTGCAGCTGTTGGAGGCTCAGGAATCGCTTGAGTCGGCTCAGGGTGCACATGAAAGAGCGCTTGATGAGTTGCAATTGTTGATTGGTGCAAAATCAAAAGCCGGCTTTGCGCTTAGCGATCCTATTCTGGCTGAACAGGCCAGCATTGCTGATGCTGAGTCACTGATTGAACGTGCTCTGAGTAGTCGTCATGAGCTTGCGAATTTAAAACTTGATCAGGAAATGTTGGGAAAACAGACTCAAGTTGCCAGAAACAACCTGTTGCCACAGCTCGATGTGACCTTTCAGGTTAGCCAAACAGGTACCGATAGCACCTTTTCAAAAAGTACCCGCCTCAGAGATACGCGTTTTGGTGTTGGCCTTTCAGGTAGTCCCGATTTCGGTTTGGCGGCTGAGCAGGCTCAGTATAAACGACAGTTATTGGCGCATGAGCATGCACGCATGGAATATCAGCAAACCGAAGAGAAAATTCGCAGTGATGTCAAAAACAGTCTCCGTCAGATCCGTCAGGGCAAGAAGCGCATTGCGCTGAGAAAGAGTCGGGTGGAAGCCTCTGAAAAGCAGAAGCAGTATGCGCTGGTGCGCTACCAAAAAGGTCTGGTTGATAACGCCGCTGTAGTGGAGGCAGAAAAAGCTATGGTGACATCTAAAATCGGACATTTGCAGGCTATAGTCGATTATAATCTCAGCGTTTATGCGCTGTATCATGAGACCAACCAGTTGAGTGATCATTGGATGCAGAAACAATGAAATCGATGTTGAAACAATATGGATGGCTTGCTTTTGCCATACTATCACTGCCGCTGTTTTATCTGCTGTTTAGTGTCAGTGATGATAAACCGGATGGATTGTTACTATATAGTGTAAAGGAAGAACCATTTTCCAGTACAGTGGTAGAGAGTGGTGTGTTGCGTTCGATGAACTCTATTACCATATCCTCCAGTCTGCCCAGCAATCGCGCCAAAATTATCTCCCTGGTTGCGGAAGGGAAATATGTGCAGAAGGGTGATCTGCTGGTCGCCTTTGACGATGAACCGCTGCTTAAAGACAGGGAAAAACAGCAGGCGGAGATTAAAGAGCTGGAAGGTTTGTTGAAGCAGGCTCAGGAAGAGTTTCGTATGCAGGATCTGGAGAGCGAAAAAGCACTCTCATCCATCTCCCATGATATTACGATCTCTAAGCTCGAAGATAAGAATAACAGAGAAGGTGAACTGCTGGTCAAAAAGCGCGAAGCCTTGGGCAAATTGGCCGATAGTAAAAATGACTGGCAGCGTGACAGGGTTGAATATCAGGATCTTAAAGCACTGCTGGCAAACGGTTTTGTTACCAAAAATGAGGTTGAGCAGGCACACATCAAAATGCAACATTCAGCCAACGCTTATCAACTGCAGAAGCAGAAGATTCAGGTGTTGAATGAGATTTCAATTCCTGCTGAATATAAAAAAGCTGACTCTGAAATGTCCAAAAAGCAACAGGACCTTAAACGCCAGAAAAAAATGGCTGCGATGTCATCGATACGCAGTCAGGCGGCTGTGCAGCGCACCCAAGCCAAGTTGGTGGGTATGCGCGAAACACTCAAGACAACGGAAAAACACCTCTCCGAAGCGCGTATTACGGCGCCGGCATCCGGCTTTGTGATTTTCACAGAGGTTCCTGTTCTGGGGGAACGTCGCAAGGTGCATGTCGGCGATTCAGTGTGGACCAATCAGGGTTTTATAGTACTGCCTGATATCTCTCAGATGGCGGTTGAAATTAAAGTGCGCGAGGTTGATATTTATAAGCTTAAAATTGGTCAGCCAGCTTCGATCCAACTGGATTCGTATCCCGATTTAGCGCTTACAGGACGGGTTATGCTGATCGGTGCGATTGCTGAATCGGATACGAACTATCGAGGCGGTAAATTTTTCCGAATCAATGTGCTGATTAACGATGCCGACCAACGCATGCGACCGGGTATGACGGCGCGCACGGAAATTCTGGCCGGTGCGTATGACAGCGTAATACAAATCCCACTCAATGCTGTGTTTAAAAAAGAGGACAGGGATTATTGTTATATCTGGAACGGTGATAAAGCCACTTTACGGGAGCTTGAAACCGGTGTCAGCAATGATAATTTTATTGTGATTCTCAAAGGGCTTTCGGCCGGTGAGAAGGTGCTGTTAGCAGCACCCGATGCGCTGCTTGTTGATGCTCAGCATTAAGCCGGGAAGGCATGTCGTAGGTTGGGCATGATTCAGCTTGAAAGCCTGTGCAGATCATATCGGCAGGGTGATAAGTCTGTCGAGGCATTACGCGGCATTTCGTTAAATATCCAGGCCGGTGAATTTGTGGCGGTGACCGGTGCATCCGGTTCAGGTAAATCCACCTTGCTGAATATTCTTGGCTGCCTCGATCAAGCGTCATCCGGCACCTATCAGTTGCATGGTGAGCATGTGTCGGTTTTCTCGGATGATGAGCTCTCCGCCATCCGCAATCGTGAAATTGGTTTTGTATTTCAATCGTTTAATCTTATTCCGCATTTGAATGTATTGGAAAATATTGAGATTCCTCTGTTTTATCAGGGTGTGGCCTTACAGGAGCGCCGCGAGATTTGCCGTTCGCTGATTGAGCGGGTCGGCCTGATCGAGCGCATTGATCATGCATCGTCCGAACTCTCCGGCGGTGAATGTCAACGTGTCGCGATTGCCAGGGCTGTGGCCAACTCTCCGAGCATTATTCTGGCTGATGAACCGACCGGTAATCTGGATCGGGACACCGGTGAAGAGATTATGGCGCTGTTCACTGATCTGCAGGCATCCGGCAAAACGATCATCATAGTTACCCACGATATGCATATTGCTGCATATGCTGATCGCACTATTCGCCTGGAGCGGGGTGAACTTGTTTAGGTTTATCCCCGTGGCGTTGAAATCGATCCAGACACGCCCCATGCAATCTGCGTTGAGTATGCTGGGTATTATTATTGGTGTGGGAGCAGTGATTGGCGCTTTTTCTATTATTGAGGGTGGCCGTGCCGAAATGATGGAAAAGATTCGCCAATTGGGCGCCAACCAGCTCAATATTCAGAATCTCGATGCGGGTGAATCCCAAACCCTGATTGGTCAGCAGAGCTCATCTCGCGGATTGGTGTTATCTGACATGGATTATATGCAACGTGAGTTGGGCCTGTATATCGAGCACGTCGCCCCCATATTAAAAGCCAATCGCATTGTTCGTTATCAAAGCAAAGTGATTGAAATCAATCTGATGGGCAGCTCACCGGATCTATTGCCCCTACATAAACTTGATCTGGAGAAAGGCCGCTTTCTGGCTGAGCGCGATATTCTCGACAGCAAACGGGTCTGTGTGCTCGGCAGCGGCATAAAGCAGCGGCTGTTCCCGTTTGAAAATGCGCTTGGTAAATCTATTCGTATTGGTGATGCATGGTACATGGTGATTGGTCTGCTCAAGTCCCGAGACAGCAAGCAGGTCAGAGAGATTCCCGGTGAGTATTATTATAATCAGAAAGTGTTTGTACCTTATAGCACCATGATGCTGGGCAGGGATGGTTCTATCGGCATCGATCGCATAGATATGGCTCTGTCTACGACTGCCGATATCCGCAGCGTAGCGGCCGGAGTCGATCGTATTTTAGAGCGCCTACATCATCGTTCGCGCGATTACAAAGTGACCATTCCGGGAGATCTATTGCGCCACGAGCAGGAATCCAAACAGGTGTTCAATCTCATTCTTTTCTGGAGTGCAGCGCTGTCGCTGATTGTTGGTGGTGTAGGCATTATGAACGTGATGCTGGCTACGGTGATGGAGCGAACCATGGAGGTGGGGCTAAGGCGCGCGCTGGGGGCATCACGCCTACACATTATTCAACAGTTTCTCACCGAAACTGTACTGCTGAGCCTGAGCGGTGGTGTGCTGGGAATAGTGCTTGGTACCATTACTGCCCTGTTGATCAGCAGCTCACAAGGCTGGCCAATGATGATCAGTCTGCAGGCCGTCATGTTGGGTTTAGGGATTTCAGTATTAACCGGCATTGTGTTCGGCATGTATCCAGCCATGCGTGCTGCATGGCTGGATCCGATTCAGGCGCTGCGCCGGGAGTAGTTTTTAACAAAACCATGAGCGATATAAATCGAGATTGTTGCTGTATATTTGCCGCGTAAAAGGAGGTGGGTACTGTATCAATCGGCGCCATCAGTTAATTGCATATTGTTAGAATTAGGCTGGTCGTGCCGCAAAGGTTTAGAGCACAAGTAAAGGATAGGGGGAACGTTGTCCCTGCGGTCGTACAGGTATCCGAACAAATGCCTGCTACTGAACCTGCAATGGAAATACCTCCAGTAGGATCGGTGCCTACTGTAAAACCTATCGTAAAAGTGTGCCCCGGTGTTCCAAACAGAGTTGCAGGAGTACCCGAGAATGTTGTTGGACCACCAGATGTGGCTACATCAGGGCTGCCTGGAATCTGAGCAGTACAAGCAGTAAAGGGGCCAGGGCTTGCTGGAGTGGTAGCTGTTGTTGTTGTTGTGTTTTCCGGCTTGGCATCAAAGATCATATATGTACCACCTGCAAGTACGGCAAGACCGGCCATCGCCATGGATTCATGTGACCAGTAAATGCCAGCAGAACATTCAAACGTTACTTCATCGCCGCTTGCATTCAAAAGTGGGCTACCGCTTCTATCAAAGAGGGAAAAAACTTGACCTTCTTCACATTCAAGCTCTGTTTTAAATTCGCCATTTGAATCTGATGTGCCGAGGATGTCTACACCATTCACATTAAGGGTGAACTCGGTCGTGGCTGGTAACCCTTTGATTTTATCAATGGCAACGGCCATGGCCTGATTGCCGGCTGTAATCAGGCCTACCATGAATATGGCGCTGAACAGTAGTGGTTTTATAAAATGTGTGAGCATTTGTATTCCCCCGTTAAATCAATTGATCGTTAACACTTTCCTTGTTTCCTGTTGACCGTGCTTATTGCTGCTGAGAATCAGGCGCACCATCCATGTGCCGCGTTTCGTAATAGTGTTTGCTACCGGAAAACTGCTAATTAGTCCATTTTTTATGCTCTTCTGCTTAGGAATGCTTAGCTTTTTCCATTTTCTCGGCTTTTTACCATAGCCGATTTCTAAGCTCATATTTTTAAAATCACTGCTGCTGGCGCTGCCATAGACCTCAATCATCATGGCACCATTTTTATTGGCCATTTTGAGCTGACTTATTTTGGCGATGCTTAAATAATCAGGATCAGCTTTCAGTGCCGCGGTGGCATCCATCAGCCCATAACCGGTTAAATTATCCCAGCCGGGGGATTCGATATCTTTAGTAGAATTGAGTAGCATATTCTTTACCTGATCATTCGTAAGCTTCGGATTGTGGGCCCAGATCAGTGATGCTGTGGCGGCTACCATTGGGGCAGAGAATGATGTGCCGCTGGCACGGAAATAGCGTTTGTCCTTACCAACATAATTATCGCCGATTTTATATTTGATGCCTTGTACACTGGCCATCAGGTCGGTGCGTCGGGCCCTGAGGCTGACGATATCCCTGCCAGGGGCAGCAATATCCACCTGTTGCCCCCAGTTGGAGAAACCGATGCGTCTGTCTTTTGCGTCGGTGGCTGCAACAGTAATTACATGGTGCAGGCCGGACGAATAGTTATTCGTATCTACAGCTTCATTGCCTGCTGCCATCACTACGAGTGCACCCATCTTATGGGCATAGTTGATGGCATCCTGCTGGGTTCGGGTAACGCCTTTGCCTCCTACACTGATATTGATCACTTTGGCGCCATGACGCGCGGCATAAAAGATTGCTTCGGCTATCAGGGATGAGCGGGTCTGACCGAACACATTCAGGGCTTTGAGCACCATGATCTTGGCATGCTGATTGATGCCGGCAATGCCGACCTTATTGTTGGTCTTGGCAGCAATAATGCCAGTAACAAAGGTGCCATGCCCATCGTCATCCCATGGTTTGTTGTTATTGGCGACAAAGTTCCAGCCGATGATGTCATCCACGAAGCCGTTGTTGTCATCGTCTTTGCCATTGCCGGGGATTTCGCCAGGGTTTTGCCAGATATTGTTGCGATCAAAATCTTTGTGGTTCCAGTCCAGTCCACTATCAATCACAGCGACGATCACCGGATTGCTCGAGCCATCTTCAATATTCCAGGCGGATTTCCTGTTGGCAGTAAAACCGATTTTTTTAATGCCCCATGAATCTCTCTTTTTGTACAAAGGATCATTGGGTGGGCCGGGTTGTTTGAACTGACAGTTATCCGGTTCCCAGAAGATGATGCTTCCATCTCTGATGCCGGCAGTTTGATCTGAACCAGGACTTGTTGGAGGCTCTTGAGCATCTTCTTCAGCACATTCAGCCTCAACTTGGTCTAGCCTGTTTCCGAGTTGATTAATCTTTTGGGCAACCGCATTCATGCGGGTTCCAAAATCAGCAGTGAGTGGTTTGTCTTTATGCCAGAAAACAAACTGGTGCGTTTCACTGTGAGTGGCAATAGAGCCCCTTAGAGATTCTATGTGGGAGGGGAAACCTCTATAAGTATCACAATCAAAAGTATTTACTCTTTCCTCCAGTCTGGTGAGGTCTTTTTCCAATGTGGTTATGTAATCAGAAAAATTGGGCGTAGCAGCCCAGATTGATGTGTTTTGCCACATCAGTGAGCAGAGTGTAAGTGTTAAGATACGTAATGAGAGTGAGCGTCTCATCTCGGGCGCCTCTTCTTTTTGTTATATTGAGGGATATGGATAGATACATAAAGGATATTACCCACAGCCCACTTACGAGCAACGAAGTTCACCAGCGATGGCTTGAGATACCGGGCCGGGTCATTCCAGTTTTTCTGTTTACGGTTCACTTTGATTTTATAGATATAACCTTTGCTCTCAGGTGTAGTCAGGTTGATGGTTTTGCCTTTTGGTTTTTTTGCAGCAATGGCTTTAGGAATTGGGTTGACTTGATCAAGGATGTTATCCAGCCATTGGCCGGGAGCGGTGTCATTATGTTCGTTCTTGCTGCTCCATGCGCTGGTATCTCCGGATTCAAAACCATCAGAGAAGATCAGGGCGGGGTCAGCAAAACCTGTGTCATCAGCAGGGCCGGAGAATCTGCAATCCTGCCCGGAAGGGGGGGGCGGGGTATTGCCAAATATGATCAGGAAGTCATTTGATAAGTTCACATCAGGGCAGAGTGGAAGGCTTCCTCCCGGTAGTTCATCCGTAAAAGAGAGGTCGGTGATACTGCCTGCGGGATTGCCTGTTTGAGATAGTGGAGGCAGCCCCAAACCAGCGGGGCCGCCTGGCAGATCATCGGTGAACGAAAGATCAGTTATTCCTCCATTGGGGCCAGCAAGTAGATCGACTCCACCGCATTGAAGGGGAAGGGGTTGAGAAGGGAGTGCGCCTATACCATTGCCATCCAGAAAGAGATTGAAAGGATCTGCGCTTGCAGGCATGCCAAGAGTATTTCGGCAATTTTGGGTTGGAGAGTAAGTGCAGTCTGCCCTGCTACCAATGGTGAAAATGAACTCAAAATCTGGTGGTGGCGGAAGGTTACTTGAGGTTGGAGAGGGTAGCATATGGCGCTTGTTGGATTTTTCTTTCTCTATTCTATCCTTTTCTGCGCACTGTTTTTCACAAGCATCAATAGCAGCTTCAAGTGCTTTGATTTCGCGTAAGATTCTTTCGATATTGCGTTTCAGCTTGGGAATGGTCTCATCTCTTAATCTGTTCCGCTCATTGACACTGTTCTGCAAGCTATCTGAAGAAGATGGCCTCTCTCCTTTGCGGAATCGTTTTTTGATTTTAGGAATGAGTTCATTGAACCGATTTAAAGCCTTTTGTAGCTTCAGTTGCTCATTATAGAGTTCTTCGATTTTATCATTGTATTGATTAACCAGACCCTTACATGCAGGGCAGGGCTGCGTCATGGGGCGCAGTGGTTCAGGCTCTCCAGTTGGCAGATCCACTTTACCACCGCAGTTTTTATCTTCGCACTGGCTTAATTTATCCAGTATGTCTGCTAATTTTTCTCGCAGTGCATCAAGTTTGTTCAGTGCTTCTGATCCTTTCGAGCCCTTTATATAACCGGAATGATTGTTCAATGCCCGATTATACAGTATGCCAGATTTCTGCGATAAACGAGAGGCTTCATCCCCCTGTTTATGATAGGTGTCATCGGCACCATGTGACCTTAACTGGGTTTTAGCTTTGTCGTTCATTTTTGCTGCCAGCTCTTCCAGTCTTTGTGCTTCATTCATTATCTCATTGAACTTTAATAACGATTCCAGAATAACAGCTTTGGTTGCTTCAATCTCTTGCTGGATGGCATTTGCTTCGGCTGCCAGGCCGGCACATGCAGGGCATGCCGCCGCAAAAGGCTGGGGTGTCGAAGGTTTGAACTGGGACAGATATGCTTCACTTAACAGAAGATCCGGTTCTTTATTTGGTGGTGTACCGTGGCCGGGTTCAGGGGACATATCAATTTTTTTTCCGGCATTCGCGGGTTGGGTTATGGAAAATATTGCGATCAGCACTGCAAACAAGAACAGACCGATGGGCAGCCATCCATGTTTCTGCGATATCACGCTTCCCTCGGGTCAATTAGGAATAATGCGGATATCATGAAATGGGCTATATGAAGGCGTGATGCATCAATACGTGACGCATGTATGGGCGTGTTGAAGCAGCTTGTTTCTACAGTTTGGAGCCATATGAACCTCACATCTTTTAGTTTATAGTTGATGTCAGCCAAAATGTCAACTGCGCACCACGCTTTGAGCTTGGTTTTTAGTGTGAGTTTTTATGCAATGTTTGGCTAGGATAGTTGGCATGCTAAGGGCGGTTCTGCTACATTCCCGCCCCGTTATGAATAAACAAACCAAATTCGTTTTTGTTACTGGCGGGGTAGTGTCGTCGCTAGGAAAAGGTATTGCTGCGGCAAGCCTTGCAGCGCTTTTTGAAGCGCGTGGTCTGCGTATCACCATGCAGAAACTTGATCCCTATATTAATGTTGATCCCGGCACCATGAGTCCGTTTCAGCATGGTGAAGTCTATGTAACCGATGATGGGGCCGAAACTGACCTTGATTTGGGTCATTATGAGCGGTTTACGCATGCCACCATGTCCAAGCGTTCCAATTTCACTACCGGTCGCATTTATGAGTCGGTGATTCGCCGCGAGCGTCGTGGTGATTATCTTGGTGCAACCGTGCAGGTGATTCCGCATATTACTGATGCGATCAAAAGTGCGATTCTGTCGTTAAGATCTGAAGAGGTGGATATCGCTCTGGTTGAGATCGGTGGTACTGTAGGTGACATTGAATCACAACCGTTCCTGGAAGCTATTCGTCAGCTGCGTTTTGACCTGGGGCGTAAAAACACCGCTTATATTCATCTGACTCTACTGCCTTACATTGCATCTGCCGGTGAAATTAAGTCAAAACCTACTCAGCATTCGGTCAAACAGTTGCGTGAGATTGGTATTCAGCCTGATGTGTTGCTGTGCCGTTCAGAGCACCCGATTCCACAGGGCCAGAAAGATAAAATCGCGCTGTTCTGTAATGTGGACAAAGAAGCTGTGATTGATGCCCCTGATGTTGACACGATTTATGGTGTGCCATTGAAGTTGCGTGAAGGTGGACTCGGTTCGTATGTGTTGAAACATTTTGATATGGATGATCCCGAACCTGATTTGTCAGTTTGGCAAGATATTTGTCGTAGAATCCGTGAGCCAAAACAGGAAATACGCATCGCTATGGTGGGTAAATATGTTGAGTTGGCCGATGCTTATAAGTCGGTCAATGAGTCGCTGATTCATGGTGGTATGGCTAACGAAGTGCGTGTTAAAATTGATTATATTGATGCAGAATCGCTGGAGAAGGATGGCCTTGGCTGTCTGGAAGCTGTCGATGGTATTCTTGTGCCGGGTGGTTTTGGTCAGCGCGGCACGGAAGGCAAGATTGCTGCGATTCGTTATGCGCGTGAAAACAAGGTGCCATATCTGGGTATTTGTCTGGGCATGCAACTGGCAGTGATCGAATTTGCGCGCAATGTGGCTGGGCTAGATGGTGCCATCAGTAGCGAATTTGACGAACGCGCCAAACATCCTGTCATTGCTCTGATGACGGAGTGGGAACAGGAAGGTGCGCGTGTGCAGCGTAGCTCGGATAGTGATCTGGGCGGTACAATGCGTCTGGGTGGTTATGGTTGCCGGATTGTTGAAGGTACCCGCACGCATGCCGCTTATGGCCAGAGTGAAATACGCGAACGCCATCGTCACCGTTATGAGTTTAACAATACCTACCGTGAGCAATTGGAAGCGGCTGGTCTGGTAGTCTCTGGCACACTGCCGGATAACTCTTTGGTAGAAATTGTTGAAGTGAAAGATCATCCGTGGTTTGTGGCGTGTCAGTTCCATCCGGAATTTTTATCGCGTCCGTATACACCGCATCCACTATTTGCTGCGTTTGTTGCTGCCAGTAAGGTAGCTTCAGAGTCATGAGTCAGACTCAGGGTGTAACTCAGGCAATCGCATCGGTTGGTGATCTGCGCATCTCCAATGATCTGCCCTTGGTTCTGTTGGCAGGGCCTTGTGTGATCGAAGGTGAAGACTTTACGCTGAGAACGGCGGAACAGATTGCCGGGATTGCTGAAACATGTGGCGTTCCTCTGGTGTTTAAATCAAGCTTTGATAAAGCCAATCGCACCAGTAAAGATGGTTTTCGTGGTCCGGGACTTGATGAAGGTCTGCGTATTCTGCAGCGGGTGAAAGATGAGCTCGGCCTGCCAGTTGTGACCGATGTGCATGAGGCGCATCAGGTCAAAGCCGTGGCTGAAGTTGCTGATATCTTGCAAACACCAGCGTTTTTATGTCGTCAGACTGATTTTATTGAAGCTGTGGCTGCTGCTGGAAAACCGGTAAATATCAAGAAGGGACAGTTTCTGGCTCCCTGGGATATGGAGCATGTGCTGGGAAAAGCGCAAGCAACCGGCAATGAGAATATTATGTTGTGCGAGCGTGGCGCAAGCTTCGGATATAACAATCTGGTCTCAGATATGCGCTCACTGTTGGTGATGCGCGAGTTTGGTGCACCGCTTGTGTATGATGCAACGCACTCCGTTCAGCAGCCTGGTGGTTTGGGTGGTGCAACGGGTGGAAATCGTGAATATGTGCCTGGTCTGTCGCGTGCAGCGGTAGCTACAGGCGTGGCAGCACTCTTTATGGAAGTACATCCTGATCCGGATCAAGCAAAGTCTGATGGGCCAAACTCATTGGCATTGGCTGATTTGGCTGAAGTGTTGACTACATTGAAACAGATCGATGAGATTGTTAAATCATAAGAGCTTATTTGAGCGGTTTGCAGTCCATATAAAGCGCACAATATCTGTAATAACACGAATATACTGCGTAAAGCTTACACACATTTAATAGACGGCTAATGTACATTTGCGTACATTTCACGCCCTTTGAAAAAAAGATGCACATAAATTACATGTAAATGTGTCGGCAATGGGGTCGACCAGGAGAATAGATTGAGTGAAATTGTAAACGTCCACGCTAGAGAAATTTTTGATTCGCGTGGTAATCCCACAGTAGAAGTTGATGTTAAATTAGCCAGCGGAGCATTTGCCCGTGCCGCAGTTCCAAGCGGAGCATCAACAGGTTCTCGTGAAGCGGTTGAGTTGCGTGATGGCGGCTCCCGTCTGGGTGGTAAAGGTGTAAAGAAAGCAGTTGCTTATGTAAATGCTGACATTGATAAGGCTGTAAAAGGATTGGATGCTGCTGATCAGCAGGGTCTTGATAATACATTGATTGCGCTTGACGGCACGCCAAACAAAGCTCGCCTGGGTGCCAACGCAATTCTTGGTGTTTCTATGGCTGTGGCCAAAGCACAAGCTGTTGAACTGGATCAATCTCTGTTCCGTTATCTTGGTGGTGCCGATGCAAACTTGTTGCCTGTGCCATGCATGAACGTGATCAATGGTGGTTCACATGCTGATAACAGCATTGATTTTCAGGAGTACATGATTGCGCCAGCTGGTGCATCTAGCTTTGCTGAATCTATGGATATGGGTGCGGAAGTATTTCATGCGCTGAAATCTGTATTGCAAGCTGGTGGTCATGTAACCGCAGTAGGTGATGAAGGTGGTTTTGCTCCAAATCTGGGTTCAAATGAAGAAGGCATCACTGTTATTTTGGAAGCGATTGAAAAGACTGGCCTGAAAGCTGGCTCTGATATCGTGATCTGTTCCGATATGGCTGCTTCTGAATTTTATCATGATGGTCAGTATGTATTGGCAGGTGAAGGTAACCGCAAGCTGGATTCAGCGGGCATGGTTGATCTGATCGATTCATTGTGTCGTCAGTATCCATTGGTTTCAGTGGAAGACGGTCTGGATGAAAACGATTGGGATGGCTGGAAGCTGCTGACTGAAAAAGTTGGTGATCGTGTTCAGTTGGTTGGTGATGATCTGTTCGTAACCAATCCTGCTATTCTGAAAGAAGGTATTGATAAAGATATTGCCAATGCTCTATTGGTGAAAGTAAATCAGATTGGTACGCTGACTGAAACTATTGCAGCTGTGAATATGGCGCATGATGCTGGTTACCGTTGTATGATGAGCCACCGTTCAGGTGAAACTGAAGATGCAACGATTGCTGATTTGGCTGTTGCTATGGCAACAGGTCAGATTAAGTCTGGTTCTGCATCGCGTTCAGATCGTATGGCTAAATACAATCAGTTACTGCGCATTGAAGAAGAACTCGGCAGTGCAGCTCGTTTCGCTGGTCTTTCTACTTTTTCCAGGGGCTGACATCCACTGAGTGAGAACTAAGGTGGGAAAACGTTTAGGCCAATGGCTGTTTTGGATAGCTGGTGTGATTGGGCTGAGTTATATGGCCTGGAATCTAACTTTTTCCGATCATGGTTATCTGGTATATCAGAAGGAAGCGGTTCAGTTACAACAATTAAAGGCCGAAGTATCGGCCCTGAAGGTTGAACGTGAACGATTAGCCAAAGAAGTGCTGCGTTTCAGAGATGATCCGCGCGCACTTGAAGAGTTGGTGCATCGGGAACTTGGTTATGTTCATCCGGATGAATACATGGTTATTATGCCGGAGCAATCGGCTGGCAAAGGAAAGGTTAAATAGCTTATGAGTCAGGTAGTCACCCGTTTTGCGCCATCACCAACAGGATTGTTGCATTTGGGCAATGTGCGTACCGCACTGCTCAACTGGTTATATGCGAGAAAACACGGTGGTCGTTTTTTACTGCGTTTTGAAGACACTGATCAGGATCGCTCTCAGCAGCAATTTGTTGAAGCCATTGAAACGGATTTGTATTGGTTGGGGCTGGATTGGGATGGTTCTGCTCTATTCCAGTCAAAACACGCCGCCAGTCACAGCGAAGCTCTGCAGGCATTAGCCAAAAATGGTCATGCCTATCGCTGCTTCTGTAGTGAAAGTCAGATCAATCTGGATCGCAAGCTGGCCACGTCGCGTGGTCTGCCGCCACGTTATGTTGGTCGTTGCCGTAGTCTGAGCAGTGAAGAGTCAGCTCTTCGTGCTGAATCTGAGCCTTTTGTCTGGCGCTTGAGTACGCATAACAAAGATGGTGAAGTGGTGGTTGCTGATGCCCTGCGCGGCGATGTGACCTTTGCTCTGCGTGATCTCGATGATCCTGTGGTTGTGCGTTCTGATGGTACGTTTACCTTTCTTTTACCCAATGCAGTCGATGATGCACTCGATGGCATTACCCACGCTTTGCGTGGCGATGATCATCTGAGCAATTCTGCTTATCAGGTATGGTTACTGCAGTGCATTGGCCATCAACCACCTGTCTATCTGAATCACGGACTTCTGCTTGGGCAGGATGGCGCCAAACTCTCCAAACGAACAGGTAGCCACAGCGTGGCTGAGTTGCGTGCAGACGGTCTTCTGCCCAGCGCCTTGATTGAAGCGATGAGCAGACTGGGTCATCCCAATATGCCGGAAGAAGCGCATTGTATAGAGCAGCTGTTAGCGCACTTTGTTGCAGAATCGATATCGACCAGCTCAGTGCGCTGGTCTGATGACGAGATGTGGCGTTGGCATACGCGTCTATTGCATGAAGTGGATACTGCAACACTCGTTCCAATGATTCAGCCGTTTGTGCAGGAAGCAGTTGAACATGCAGATCAGGTTGAGAGTGAGCAGTTCACCGCCTTTGCCGCTCTGATCGGGCAGAATATTGAACGCGCCGGTGATGTAACGCACTTCCTGCATCTGTTGCATGCTTATGCACCGATGGATGCAGATGCGTTAGAGATTCTGCAGAACGCTGGCGTCGGTTTTTATCAGCAGGCTCTCGATGCATGGTTAGCTTTAGAAGAGCCGGATTGGAAAAGCTGGATGAGCGATGTCAAAGAGAAGACCGGTTGCAAAGGCAAAGCGCTGTTTATGCCTCTGCGCGTGGCCCTCTCTGGTGCGACACATGGCCCTGATATGTCCTCTATCGTATCCTTCCTTGGTCGTGATGGT
>JAJFLF010000347.1 GCA_021772845.1 Mariprofundus sp. | reverse complement strand
GCATGGAGAAGCGCATGGTCTCATTAGGGCACTCTATGCAATCGAGTAAACATGCGATGTCTGAATTTGCTGAAGAGATGCGTGAACTCAAAGATGCAACGCGCTTAAGTGATGAGGATGATGAGGTATTCAAAGCCATTGCCGTACATCGCCATTATGCCAAAGTATTGCGTTATGAGCTGAGTTTGCAAAAGCAGTTGGCGGGATTCAAACAGCGCCTGTTGATGGCAATGGGATTTCAACCTAAAAAACAACAACAGGCAGATCCAATAAAGACCGATCAAAACACTGAGGGCTGATTATGCGTACGCGTAATAATCAGGGGACCGCTTCCATTTACGAAGTGTTTTCAGACATGGCCTTGCTGATGCTAGCTGCATTTATTTTTATATTGGCCATGATTTTGATGGTATCAAAAATGCAGGGCAGCGGTGATTTTGAGATGGATAAAGCTGCAATCGCTTCGCTTGAAGATGCGCTAGCGAAATCCAATGCCCGCAATGTTGAACTGATGCAAGAGATGAACACGCTGGTTGGTTCCGATAGCGAAGCGCAAATGGATAAGGTGTTGGCGTCCGCTGGTTTTGGAGTTGGTCAGGGCCGAAAAGACTTTGAATTGATGGTGGAGGGTCTGCGTGCTCTGCCAGGTAAAGATCTACACCTGATGATAGATGCTACTGGCTCCATGCATGGTGCAACATCATTTTTGATTCCTGTATTGCGCGTAATTGCTATCAGGTCTGGCAAAAAACTCAGTGCCGTGAGTTGGTATGCCGATAAGAGAACCAATACTGCTACAGGCACTATGGGTGCGATGTTTGATCAGCTGATGCAAGAAGCCCCCTTTGTGGGCAATGATGAATCCATTGGTCACGCTTTTGATGCGGTGGCACAGACATCTCCTGCGCCCGGAGCCTATCTGTTGATTGGCGATGAACCGCCTACCGATACCGTACACCATCACGCTATTCCAGCACCGGTCTTTACATTGCCGCTGGGCAGCAGTGATTCCAGTACAAAAGTGGCATACAAAAAAATCGCCGATATTACCGGTGGTCGAATGTTGGAGCTGAGATTCCGTTAACTGCGCCTTACTTTATAGCAGCTAGCGGGTCGCTTATAGGGTGCTGTGCCACTCGCTATTGGCAATCATGACCGGGAATGATTCACCCTGAGACATGCGTTCAAACACTTCGCGTTTACCTTCACCGGTAACCATGATGATGCGTTCATGCGCAGCATTGAGTGCACTATAACCCAGAGATACCCGTTCAGATGGTGCTTTGGGGGAGTTGAATACAGGCACGACCGGACGTCCATCTGATAAAGCAGGACTGTTCGGGAACAGGCTGCAGGTATGACCATCTTCTCCCATGCCGCATAAAACCAGATCCAGGCAGGGGATAGTTGCCAACAGATCAGCGTAAGCGGCAGCGGCTTGGTCAGGACCAAGCTCTGCAGGCATGCGATGGATTTGAGAAGCGGAGATGTTGACATGTGTTAAAAGCGCAGCATCAGCCATCACATCATTACGTTCATCATCTCCGATGGGAAGGCAGCGTTCATCACCAAACCAGATATGCACCTTATGCCAGTCGATATCAGCATCACGCAACAGCTCATAACAACAGCGCGGGGTTGTGCCGCCAGCTAATGCCAGATGAAAAACGCCACGCACGTTTATAGAAGCAGATGCAGTCTCAATGATGCGACCTGCCACAGTTTGCGCTACGGAATGATTGTTTTCATGATGAACGAGTTGTTCAAACATGACTTGCTCTCACAAGCGCCATGACTTTTTCACTTTGTTTGTACGTGCCATGATGCGTCCTATTTATCAGCAGCTTGATTAGCTGGTTTAATCGCGTGACCACCAAAACCGGCGCGTTGTGCATTTACAATCTTTCCGGCAAATGCATCTTTTTGACGGCTGCGGAAACGCATCTGCAAAGCCAGCGTCATCACGGGAGTCGGGATGCCCAAATCGATAGCTTCATTGGCAGTCCATCGCCCTTCACCGGAATCATCCATCCAGTCGGAGAGAGAGGAGAGATCACCATCCTGTTCCAGCGCATCACCGGTAAGATCAAGCAACCATGAACTGACCACCGAACCATGCTGCCAGACGCGCGAGATCTGATGCATATCCAGATCAAATTCTTCTTTGGCCTTCATCAATTCAAAACCTTCGGCAAACGCTTGCATCATGCCGTATTCCATGCCGTTATGGACCATCTTCACAAAGTGCCCGGAACCGACCGGTCCCATATGGCCCCAGCCACGCCCTTCATCCGATGCTAGTGTAGTCAAAGCAGGTGCAATCAGATCAATGGCAGTTTGTTCTCCACCAATCATCAGTGAATAACCATTCTGCAGGCCCCATACGCCACCTGAAGTACCACAATCGGCAAACAGGATACCTTTTTCTGCCAATTCAGTGCCACGGCGCTGACCTTCTTTGTAGTTGGAGTTGCCGCCATCAATAATCAGATCACCGGCTTCAAGGCCTGCGTTTAATAGATTTTCAATGCTGGTATCGACAAACTGATGCGGAACCATCACCCAAATCACACGCGGGGCAGGCAGTTGTGCAATCACATCCTCTAAGCTCTGTGCTGCATTTACGCCTTCAAACTCTTCTGCTAAAGCCAGACCAGGTGCCGTATCCACATCATAAGCGACTACTTCATGTTCGCCCTGCATCAAACGTTTCACCATATTGCCGCCCATGCGACCCAAACCA
>JAJFLF010000346.1 GCA_021772845.1 Mariprofundus sp. | reverse complement strand
AGGAATCTGACATTGAGTGATCGATAGGTTTGTTAAGCTTGATACTCTTGAACATAGCGATCAAAGGAAAAGGTATGGCAATAGAAGTTTCATATAGTAACGCAGGAAGAGTAGTTGAGGTGAAGGCTTCAGCGACTGTTCATGGATATGAGCTTATTGAAGCGCATGCTCTTTTTTATCCTCCGTATATGCTTCCCACATTGAAATATGTAATCATAGATAAAGTGGATATCAAAGAATATTACGTTAGTCTGGAAGAGATTAAACTGATTGCTCAACTTGATGAAACGGAAATGATTGTAAATCCAAAAATGTGCATTGTGATGATAGTGCCTGAGTCAGATATGCTCTTTATTCCAGAAATTTGGCAGGGCTTGCTTAAACAGTCAGGCATTGTGGCAAAGATATTCCATACAAGAGCTGATACGAAGAAGTGGTTAGCTGAGCAAGAAGGCGAGGTTCAACTGAGCTATTAAACTGATTCATTATTCGACCGCTGTTTTATAATGTATGATCAACTAAAGCACTGATTCAGTGCTGCTATCAGGTGAGATATAGATTGGATGTATGCGTAGATGTAAGGACATCGCTTTTATGCTTTGAATTTTCCGTTAGCTTTTGCGTATGAATTTGCATCACGATACTGTTATTAAGGACAGCATGTCTCCGAAACCATCGTTTATTACCTTACCACGGTTGGATCAGCCATTGCCAATATTGCTGGATTTTTTCGGGGAACGTTTCCCGCGAGTCGCGCGAGATATTTGGCTGGAACGCATGCGTAACGGCAAAATTTTTGATGAACAGGGGCGAGTGGTAGATGAATGCACGCCTTATCGCATCAATGCACGCCTGCGCTATTATCGGGAAGTAAAGCTTGAGCCCAGAGTCCCATTTCAAGAGAGCATTGTGTTTGAGGATGAACATATCCTGCTGGCTGATAAACCACATTTTTTACCCGTTACACCAAACGGAAATGCAGTCAACGAGTGCCTGATGCACCGTTTAGTCAAACGAACGGGCAACCATCAACTTGTGCCGGCACATCGCCTGGACCGTGAAACTGCTGGCTTGGTATTGTTTAGTAAGATGCCTGAAACACGCAAGCATTATCATGCCATGTTTCAGCAGGGTGAAATCAATAAACAGTATGAGGCCGTGGCGACTCTTCCGAAAGATTCAGAACAGACTGATTGGTTGATTGAGAGTCGTATAGAAGCAAGTGGTGAGTGGACCTTGAATCATAATGTGGAGGGCAAAGTGAATGCGCGTTCACAGATCACACTGTTGGAAAGGGGAGATAATCTTGCTCGTTTTTCCTTATCACCACTAACCGGTAAGACGCATCAGTTACGCCTGCATATGGGCTTGATCGGTTCGCAGATTTTACATGATACATTTTATCCGCATCTGTTGCCGCAGGCTGATGTGATCAATTATTCCAAACCATTGCAACTGTTGGCAAAAAGGCTTGCTTTTACGGATCCAGTGTCAGGTATCAATCATCAGTTTGAGTCAAAGCTGTGCCTGTCTGCATGCTTATCAATCAGGTAGTATTTCCTTGCTAAAACAACTCTTTTTAGCTATATTCAATGGTATGTTTGCGAATTCCGGGGTGGGTTTTACTTTCCACGGGTTAAGTCGTGCAGAGTAAACCATTTATACCTTCATCCATTATAACTGACAGATGGTTCTGGCTGATCTCTGTTGCATGGTCTCTTATCATTGCAATTTCATTGTGCTGGGGGCTTTATGTAAAAGATCGGGAAATTAATTATTTTGTTGGTGCTGAAGCCAATGCAATAATTGATGATATTATTGTCTTTAGATCGTGGAATGCCCGCCACGGTGGTGTATATGTAAAAGTTAATGATCAATCAATTCCAAATCAGTTCTTGAAAGAGTTGGTTAAAGAACGTGATATTACAACATCCAATGGGACGCAGCTAACACTGATAAATCCTGCTTATATGACCCGTCAGATGAATGAAATACTGGCTGAAAAACTTGGTCGACTAGCGCATATAACCAGTTTGAATCCCATCCGTTCTGAAAATGCGCCTGATGATTGGGAAAGAGGAGCTCTGCTCTCCTTTGAAGCTGGGGCTAAAGGAGTCCAGGAACTCACTGAAATTCATGGTCAGCCCTATATGCGTGTGATGCGTCCACTTCTGACTGAGAACTCTTGTCTGAAATGTCATGCTCAACAGGGATATAAAGAGGGGGATATTCGCGGGGGGATATCTGCATCGATTCCCATGCAGGAGCATTTGGCGGTATCGAATAAGAATCAATTGAGCATTGCAGTGATCCATGTATTGATTTGGCTGTTTGGTGTGCTTGGTTTAAAGGCCAGTAGAAACAGACTTAATGCCAGTCAGTTGAAAAACAGACAGGCAGAGCTGGCGCTGATTGATAATGAGCGGCGCTACCGCTCTTTCTATGAGTATTCACCACTCGGTTATATGTCTATGGATAGTGTTGGTTTTTTACTGGAATCAAATCCGACGCTTTGTCATATGCTGGGATATGATAAAGCAGAGATGGTAGGCAAACTGTTCAGTGATTTCCTGACGCGTGATTCTGCCAGAAAATTTGCTAACTGCTTTGCACTGTTTAAGGAAAAAGGTTTTGTGCATGATGCTTTCTTCGATATGAATGGCAAAGATGCTTCAGTGATATCAATTTCTATTGATGGTCGTATTGCCAAGGATGATCAAAATCAATTTATACAAACCCATTGTATGGTCACCGATGTGTCGATAAGAAAGAAAGCAGAAGATAAAATTAAAAAACTTTCCTTAGCGATTGAGCAAGCCAGTGAAGCGATTGAAATTACCGATAGAGATGGAACTATTGAATATGTTAACCCTGCTTTTACAACGATTACAGGGTATTCAGAAGAAGAGTTGATAGGTCAAAACCCCAGAATATTTAAAAGCGGGGAGCAGGATGAACAGTTTTATCAGGATATGTGGGCCAGACTAACCAGTGGACAGGCATGGCAGGGCAGGGTGATTGATAAAAAGAAAGATGGCAGTCTCTATCCAGTGATGTTGACTATCTCCCCCATTGTCGATGAAACAGGTGAAATCACACACTACGTTGGTATTCAACAAAGTTTGAAAGAGTATGAGGATCTGGAAGAACAGTTCCATCAATCACAAAAAATGGAGGCCATAGGTACGCTTGTAGGTGGCATTGCACATGATTTTAATAATACACTGGCAGGTATTACCGGTAACCTCTATTTAGCAAAGACTGGGTCTTTAAATAATCCGAATGTGATCGAAAAACTTGAATGTGTGGAGCGTTTATCATTTCGTGCAGCAGACATGATTCAGCAACTGTTAACGTTCTCCAGAAAAGGTATTGTGCAAATGCGGGCCTTATCTATTTCCGCCTTTTTACAGGATGTGATCAAAATACACCGTGCTTCTATTCCTGAGAATATTGATTTTGACTGCGCCGTATTAGAAAAATCGATGGTGATTTATGGAGATGTGAATCAGCTACAGCAGATTTTGATAAATTTGATTAGTAATGCGCGTGATGCAGTAGAAGAAGCAGAAAACCCGAAAATTGACATTGTACTCAATAAGAAGCGGATCCCCAAAGAGCTTTTGGAAAAATATCCCGATGCAAAAGATGAAGAATACGCATCTATCTCTGTGCTTGATAATGGTTCAGGTATAACAGATGCCAGACTAAAACATATTTTTGAACCGTTCTTTACCACCAAAGATGTCGGCAAAGGAAGTGGTCTGGGCCTCTCGATGGTGTATGGTGCAGTGCAAACGCATGCAGGTTTTATTGATGTTGTAAGTAGTGATGGAAGCACTGAATTTAACGTCTACTTTCCATTGCTGGAGGC
>JAJFLF010000345.1 GCA_021772845.1 Mariprofundus sp. | reverse complement strand
TGAACAGTCATACCTTCTTCACAGGCAGTGGGCAAAACCGTTCGAATGTAAGATAAAAGCAAACAGACCCACGCAAATCAATGGACGTATTCGTATCGCTTATGTTTCAGCTGATTTTGTGCGCCACCCTGTTGGATATTTCATCCACCAGATTGTTGCTTCACACCACCGTGATGAATTTGAAGTTTTCTGTTACGGACAGATGGAAGGGCGCTATGATGATATGACCGAACGGTTCCAACAGGATACAGATCACTTCATCGATCTCACAGGCATGGATGACAAAGCTCTTGCAGCAAGAATGCAGGAGGATGATATTCATATAGCCGTTGATCTTTCTGCTTTTACTATCGGCAGTCGCACCCGGGCTTTTGCCCAACGCCTTGCACCTGTCCAGATATCGTACCTTGGATATCCCAATACATCCGGGTTGAACGAAATGGATTTTCATATCACCGATCACTTTGCTCAGGATCTCGAACATGGCACAAAATACGTGGAAGAACTGTTATTCATGCCAGACACCTTTCTCTGTTATGCCTTCGACTGGGCATATGAAAAAAAACAGACTGCACCATGTGAAGAAACAGGCACTGTCACCTTTGCATCGTTTAACGACAGTCGAAAAATCAATTTAAACGTCATTGAGACATGGAGTAAGATTCTTCAGCAAGTAAAAAATTCCCGCCTGTTGCTTAAGCTTGTAGGATCTGAATTTGATCTAACCCAAAAAAATGTCCGTGCCTCTTTTGCCTCTTTCGGAGTCAAGGAGAATCGCATTCAATTCATGCAGCGAACCCCTAAGGTTGGTGATCATATACTGGATTATCATCAGGTAGACATATCACTTGATCCTTTCCCCTACACTGGCACCACAACCACCTGTGAATCCCTATCTCAAGGTGTGCCAGTCATCACTCTTGTTGGTCCCAAACACTCCAACAGAGTATCTTACTCTATTTTAAAGAACATCGGTTACGAAGAGACCATTGCCCACTCTACCGAAGAGTATATTGCAAAAGCAGTTAATCTCGCCAACAATCCACAAGGGTTAACTGTTCTGCGTGGATGTTTACCGCTGTTACTGCAACACTCCCCGCTCAGAAATACCGAACAGTTCGTTTATAACATAGAAGGCCTATACAAAGAAGCTTGTGGGAAAAAGGGCATAAAGCTCAATCTCGGCACCCCAGCACTGATCAAAAGTGAATCAAACGCAGCATGTGAAGAGCGCAAACTGCATATTGGAGGTCAGCAGCAGCATCCTGAATGGGAGATCTTTGATGCCAATGCATCCGAGATAAGCGATCATATTGGTAATGCCAATGATCTTTCCATGTTTGAAGATAACACCTTTGCAGCAATCTACTCCTCTCATGTGCTGGAGCACTTCAGTTATCAGGGCGAAATCTCCCAGGTACTGGCTGAGTGGTACAGAGTCATGAAACCGGGCGGTATTATTTATGCCAGCGTACCGAATCTGGATGTACTGTGTGAACTATTCCTAGAAAAAGATACGTTATCACCTCAGGACCGCTTTATGGTCATGCGCATGATGTTTGGTGGACAGATCGATCCCTATGATTTTCACAAGGTCGGATATGATACAGACATTCTGGCCAGTTATTTGGATCAGGCAGGGTTTAAAAACATTCGCATAGTTGAAAGTTTTGGCTTGTTCAGCGACACCAGTAATATGGAGTTCGCTGGCAAGCGGATCAGCCTGAACCTTATGGCTGACAAATCGATAATTACAGACAACGTGGTGAGAATCTGCAGTTATCCCAAGTCGGGCAACACCATGGTTCGCATCGCTGTTGAAAATTACTTCCAGCGCCCCACCCTTTCTCACTACAAAACCAAGGGCGAAAACAGCCCCTTGTTCGGAGATGATTGCAGTAATGCCATCGGCATCAAGTGCCACAAAGTGTCGGAGGTGCCTCAAGAAAGCCCTCTGGTATACGTCTACAGGGATCCGCGCGATGTACTGATTTCATACTTTAAATGGCAAACGGGACAACTACCCAACCAAAACGAAGTACAGTTCAATGCCTTCATTAAAGGGGCACTGAGCGAATGGATATCTGAAATCGAGAAGGCCATGCATTTCCCAGGCATCAAACTTCTAATTCGCTATGAAGATATTGTCCGCGATCCACTTACATCCTATGAAAAGATATTCTCCTTCATCAACAATGATCAGGCCATAGACCGTAAACAACTAGAGCACACTATCCGCAACACCACCAAAGAGAACGCATTCAAGTGGTTCGAAAATGTAGTTAATGCACATTCCTCCGGGAACTATCTAATGCCATTGGAGCAGAAAACGACTCGCTGGAAGGAGTTACTAACACAGGAGCAGATAGCAACCATTAAAGATATCATCGGTGAATCGCTACTAACAGAGTTGGGTTACAACGAAAGCGTGGCATAACATTTCCGACAGGGTTCATTTACCTTTCGAGTCGGAGGCATGATTTGTTGAGTTACTTTGATATGTCTTGTTAGCATGAGTAAAAGCACTCATTTGACACTCCTATAAATAGAAGCTGATCATAGACAGTCATGGATGGAGTTCATACAGTGCCAGCCATGTCTGCTATTGATCTGTTATATCACGCTGCAATTGATAAATCGCCAGCACGTCTGTTGATCATCAATGCGCATGCGCATGATTTATTGCCCATTTTGTCAGAGAAGTGCGAGCAATTAGATCTGCAGCAGCATTTCAAGCATGAACATGCGGCCATCCAAAAGATGGGCATGAATGCTTCAGCAAACTTATCAAGCTTTGATGCTTCGTATGGTTCCATTCTGATACTACCATCTAAAAACAAACAACAGACGCTGGCCTGGATGGCAGAAGCGATGCAGCGACTTGAAGAGAATGGAACTATCTTGGTTGCCTGTGCCAATAATCACGGGGCCAAGGCCTATGAATCCGCCTTGGGAACATTGGCAGGCAACATCCTCTCCCGATCTAAATCAAAATGCCGCATCTTTTCGGCTAAAAAGAGATCATCACTCGATATGGAATTATTAGCGCAGTGGCTAAGTGCGGGACAAGCAACAACAATCTCAAATCATGGCCTGATTGCACAGCCCGGACTATTTAGCTGGGATCATGCTGATGTTGGTTCGCAACTGTTGATCGATCATCTGCCCGATAACTTCTTAGGCACTGGTATAGATTTGTGCTGTGGATATGGTCTACTTTCTGAACATCTACTGCGCAGATCACCGGATATTGATCAACTTCATATGCTGGAAGCGGATAGATTAGCGCTTGATTGTGCAGTGAAGAACACCGTGCAATGGCAGCAGAAAGTGCAGACACACTGGTTGGATGCAACGCATGATGCACTACCTGAAAAACTGGATTGGATAGTTTGCAACCCGCCCTTTCACACGGCTCAGCAGCGAGATGTCGAATTGGGTAAAACCATTGTTCAACGCGCCTGCCAAAGCCTGAAACGTGGTGGTACCATATATGTGGTCGCCAATCGAAAGCTCGCATACGAAAGATTAATGCAAGCTGAGCTTAAACAATGCCAAACAGTGATCGAAGCCAATGGTTTCAAAGTCATCAAAGGAATACGATAATGAACAACAAGCCTCTGAAAGCCGAACGGCTGGATAAATTACTAACTTCGCTCGGTTACGGACTGCGTAAAGATGTACGTTTCTGGATCAAGGACGGGCTGATTACTATTGATGGAGAGTGCCCTAGCTCACCGGCCCAGAAAGTCACACCTGATAAGGTACTGCTGATGGAGAAACCGCTTGATCACCCTTATGGCCTGACTTTTATCTATCACAAACCATTGGGTGCTGTCTGCTCACGCAAAGAGGATGGTCATCTGATTTATGCAGACTTTCCTGAACGATGGTTAGTACGAAAACCTGCCCTGTCCAGTGTAGGGCGTTTAGACAAAGAGACTTCGGGCCTGTTGATCATGACCGATGATGGTCAATTGAATCATCAGCTCACCAGCCCGAAAAAACATATTTCAAAAACATATGCAGTCACTTTGCATAGCCCACTGAATGGATCTGAAGCTGATACATTTGCCAGTGGTAAACTCGTACTGGAAGACGAAGAAAAACCGTGTTTACCTGCTGAACTTACGATTCATGATGAAACACATGTCTCACTGGTATTGCACGAAGGCCGTTATCATCAGGTACGCCGCATGTTTGCCGCTGTGGGCAACCATGTAGAAACCCTGGAGCGCACCCATATTGGCGCACTGTCATTGCAAGATACAACACTCGCACCCGGTGAATACAAAACCCTCACCCCCGAATCGTTGATGGCCTTGGTTAAGCCCACAAATCAATCGGACTAAAATCAGCGAACTAAGAACGAGAGTGCTTAATCATCATCGTCGTCATGATCTTTTGAATGGTCTTCATGATCATCATGCTCTCGATCATCATAGCGCTGTTGAACAGGCTTGGCAGCAGCCCTTTGCTGACTGTAATATTGAGTCTGGCGCGCATTTGCCTGATTACGTCTTACTTTTTGCTCAGCAATCACAGCTCCCGTAATCGCACCCAAAGCGCCACCGACAATAGCACCTTCAACGGCTCTATTATTTTGCGCCCCAATCACCGCACCAGCAGTTGCGCCAATAGCTGCACCCTGAGCTGTGGTACGCTGTTCATACGTCGATGTAGCACAGCCGGAAAGCCACAATAGTGATACCATCATTATCATTATTTTCATTTCATACTCCTCATATCATCACCGATAATATGAAGAAAAAGCTAGAAATATGTGATATGCGGCACAATGCGAAATCATTTCACATATAGGTGCATATTTTCCCAAAGACAAAGATAATAAAGGTTTAATTCGCATGTGGATAAAGTCGGTTGCTGTTCAGATTGCCACTGATTTTTCTGAGGCCACCAACAGTAGGCGCCTTTAGGCGAGGCGAAAAAACGGAGCTTACTACTGTAAGTGAGTATTTTTCAACGCAGCACCCCAGGGTAGCCTCTCTTGCGCAAGCGCAATTCACCTTCTCATCGGGAAAATCAGGGGTGAGCTGAATAGTAAGCAGTTAATAAGGTCTATGGGCTGAGAAATCAGCCAGTTCTGCCAACAAGTTACGCACTTCCACTTCCGCAGTCTCCGGTAACAAAGCTATGGCACGTTGTGCATAATCTTTGGCGCGATCCATTGTGAAACCTGTGCCGTCTTGTGCGGCAACCCGCTCTCGCACCCATTCACGGTCCCCCTCTTCATAACAACCACGTTCGGATATTTCCTCAACCCTTGCTGCTAATTCTGCATCAGACTGCATGGCATGAATTAATGGCAATGTGATTTTACCCTCTTCCAGATCATGACCAACCGGTTTACCGGCTTCTTCTGTTTCAGCCAGGTAATCCAGCGCATCATCCATCAGTTGAAAGGCAACACCCAAACACATACCGTATTCGGCCATCTGAGCGACCACTTTAGGTGATTGACCAGCGGCATGCGCCCCTACTTCACTGGCAGCTTTGAATAGTACGGCCGTTTTGCGTTCAATGACTTCCAGACATTCCGCTTCGGTCATCTCCAGATGAAATGTACGCGAGAGTTGCAATACTTCACCTTCAGCTAGTGCGTTGGTTACATCAGACATCAGTTTCAACATGGCCATATCACCATCTGATACCATCATCTGAAATGCCCGGGAGAACAAATAATCACCAACCAATACAGAGGCCTGATTACCCCACACACCATTGGCGGATGGAGAACCGCGACGCTGATCGGATGAATCCACTACATCATCATGTAATAACGATGCGGTATGAATAAACTCAACCACTACAGAGAGTGGAATATGCCGTTCGCCCTGATAAGCAAACAGACGAGCAGTCAACAGCGTCAATAATGGTCTGAAACGCTTACCACCACTGTTCACAATATAATGTCCAATAGCAGGAATCATCATAATATCTGACTGTAGATTGTGGTGGATACAGCTGTCTACAAGCGCCATATCAGCCTTACACAATTGGATAGCGCGTTCGAGTGGGGAGGGAATAGATTTGTTCACAGTTCGTGCATCGTAAGCGGTCAAACCGTGCCGTCAAGCCAAAGTGAAGCTATCATTCGGATATGGAAATTATACTTGCTTCACGCTCCCCTCGCCGCAGGCTTCTACTTCAAAGTGCAGGACTGGCTATTGAGGTCTGCCCATCCCATATCGATGAATCACCGCTGCCAGGTGAGTCTGTGCAACAGATGGTAGAACGCCTCTGTCAGGCCAAGGCAATGGCTTGTGATGCCCCCATGGATGTACCGGTCATTGCCGCTGATACTCTGGTTTGCATTCATGGTCAGGCGCTAGGACAACCGACAGATCTTCAGCATGCCAAAACGATGCTAATGCAGCTCTCCGGGCAGGAGCATGAGGTCTTCACCGGCGTTTGTGTACGATTTAACCAGCATATGGTTTTTCAACAGGTGCGTACAGGTGTGCGCTTCAGGGCTCTGGATGAGTCGGAAATCGATACCTACCTCAGTCACAATGATGTGCTTGATAAAGCAGGTGCTTATGCCATTCAGGCAGGTGCTGCCAGCTTCATCGAAGCCATTGACGGGCCACTGGATAATGTAATTGGTTTGCCCGTACGTACAACCTTGCATATGATAGCAGAAATTAAAAATATCCCTGCATGAAGCATCGTTACTGAGAGCCTAACACGCCAGCTCTCAGCACAAGATGAATAATACAGTCGAAGGATCACCAATATGAGCGTGGAACTGTTAGTGAATGTCGCACCATTTGAGACCCGCATTGCGCGGGTGGAAAATGGACAGGCGGAAGAAATTTATATTGAACGCGAACGCGGCCTGAAAGGTAATATCTATAAAGGTCGAGTTCAGCGTGTACTGCCCGGCATTCAAGCTGCGTTTATTGATATCGGTATGGAAAAAGCAGGTTTTCTATATGCCGGTGATATTGCTACAGCCAAACAAGCTGATAGCAGTTTCACAGATGATTTAGATCAGAGTGATGATAGCGATAGCAGCACAAATGAAACCACTACTGCCAACCCTCGGCGCAATGCCCCCCCCATTGGCAATCTGCTCAAAGATAATCAGGAGTTGATGGTACAGGTAT
>JAJFLF010000344.1 GCA_021772845.1 Mariprofundus sp. | reverse complement strand
GGTTACTGGTCTTGGGATCCAAAAGAGACATGGGCCCTGATTGTATGGCTGGTATATGGTGCATATCTGCATGCACGTGTTTCCCACGGCTGGCATGGTAAGGCTCTAGCCTGGTGGGCTGTGGCTGGGTTCCTCGTAACAATATTCTGTTTCCTGGGCGTGAACATGTATCTATCTGGTCTTCATTCGTATGGTCGTCTCGTCTGATAGCTTAAAACTGTGCTATACTGGGGTAGTTTGATCGATCGTGTGGGGTTGATGGTCTTCGAATTGATCTGCTGAGGGGAAATATATCATGAAACCATTGCGTAAAATCATTTTTCCAGCTGCTGGTATGGGCACTCGCTTTTTGCCGGCCACGAAAGCCAGTCCTAAAGAGATGCTGACTATTGTTGATAAACCGTTGATTCAATACGGGGTTGAAGAAGCACTGGCTGCTGGCATGGAACAGATCATCATGATTACCGGCCGCGGTAAACGCGCCATTGAAGATCATTTTGATATCTCGACCGAATTGGAAGCCAATCTGAAAAGTGCTGGCAAAAGTAAGCTATACAAAGAGGTTTCGCGTGTTTCACGTATGGCGGAAGTGGTATATGTGCGTCAAAAGCAAGCGTTAGGTCTTGGACATGCTGTTTTATGTGCACGTCATTGGGTTGGTGATGAGGCATTTGGTGTTGCCCTTGCTGATGAACTGATTGTAGGTCCAAAACCTGCTATGCGACAATTGTCTGATGTATATCATAAAACCGGTAATTCGGTGATTGGTTTGATTCAGGTGCCGGCGGATCAGGTCTCAAAGTATGGTATCGTCGCTTATCAGGCGGGCGAAGATGGTTTGCTTCGTCTGACGGATATGGTGGAAAAGCCAGCTGTTGAAGATGCTCCTTCGCATATGGCGATTGTCGGACGTTATATTTTTACGCCGC
Source organism: Mariprofundus sp. (assembly GCA_021772845.1). Taxonomy (GTDB): domain Bacteria; phylum Pseudomonadota; class Zetaproteobacteria; order Mariprofundales; family Mariprofundaceae; genus Mariprofundus. The sequence continues at coordinate 2,769 of JAJFLF010000344.1, read as the reverse complement.
GCCTTATGGAGCTCTTGCATGATGTGAAGCCGGGTGCCGGAGGCGAGTTTCAACTTACCGATGCCATTGCAGCACTGGCTAAAGAGGAACCGATACATGGCGTTGTTCTTGAAGGACAGCGTTTTGATGCGGGTAATCCCGAAGGTTTCCTGATGGCCAATACACTGCTTGGTTTGCAGCATGAACAGTACGGAAAGGCATTGCGACAGCTTCTGAAAGATCACCTGTGATGCATAAGCTCAATGTTCTGGCGCTGGATACTGCCTGTGGAGATATCTCTGCCTGCATTATCAAAGATGGCGAAATCTTTACTTCTGAACCTGCTGAAAATCCGTCCGAAAAAACACGTTCAACCAGTATCGTACCTGTACTTGAAAGCTTACTACAACAGACTGAACTTGATTGGATGCAGTTGGACGCTTTGGCACTTGGCGCTGGGCCCGGTTCATTCACTGGCCTGCGTATTGCCGCAGCAACGTTAGCTGGCATCAATAGTGGTTTGAAATTACCCGTGTTTCATCTCTCATCTCTGGCTTTGACCGCGCGTCAGACTGAACGTGATGAAGCAATATGGGTGCTTGAAGATGCAAGGGCTGGCGAGGCTTTTGTAGGCCATTATCACAATCATCAATCTGTTCAGGCCGATAGCTGCATGAGCTGGGTTGAAGTTGAAGCACTAACACCGGGTTGTTTCTGTTGCCATGGTGAGCCACCTGTTGATTTGCCGGGCTGGAGACGCGTGCCGCTGACCGTATCACGCAGCACTGCTTTGGCTTATGAGACCATATCAGTCTGTTTTGCAGGTTTAGATAAAGATATGCCGACCTATCCAACGCCGATCTATTTACAACTGTCACAAGCGGAGAGAAATGCACATGCAAGAGTCTAATAAAACCAGAGTACTGTTTGTTTGTCTGGGCAATATCTGCCGCTCACCACTGGCTGAGGTGGTGGTTCGCAGTGTTGCTGAGCAGCGAGGTCTTCAACAATATCATTTCGAATCTGCCGGAACTGGTGATTGGCATGTCGGCGGTTCAGCAGATCCGCGTGCTGCAGCTAAAGCGAGTGAGTACGGGCTTGATCTGAGTAGTCATCGGGCACAGCAGATCACAGCGCGAAACGTTGAGCAGTGGGACTGGTTTATCGCCATGGACAGTGCCAATAAGAATGACCTGTTACGCATGGGCGTGCCTGAATCAAGGCTGCTGCTGATGCGCCAGTTTGAAAACCCTTCAAACATCCCTGATGTGCCCGACCCATATTATGATGGCGGGCTCGATGGTTTTGAGGATGCCTATCTGATGTTGATGGAAAATGCCGAAGAGTTGCTGGATTATCTCGAACAACAGAGCTGAGCATTATTCGGTTTTAATGCTTAGGTTTTAGACAGGGCCAGTAGATATTCGACATTGCCTTTGGGGCCGTGGATGGGCGATTCGGTGATGCCGATGATCTCCGCACCAGTCAGTTCGGATTCGACCATGGCGGTGACGCGTTCGATGGCCCACTGACGCCATTCATCTTCACGTACTACACCACGATCAAGATGTTTGGCATCGACTTCAAACTGGGGTTTGATCAGGGCAACGGACCATCCACCTGTTTTGACGAAGGGCCATGCACATGGCAACACCTTGGTCAGTGAGATGAATGAGGTGTCGATCACCAACGCCTCAACAGGTTCAGGAATAAGTTCGGTAGTTAACAGCCTTACATGCGTTCTTTCCAGATTAATCACACGCTCATCGTTCTGGAGTTTGTAGTGCAGCTGGCTATGGCCAACATCGACGGCAAACACTTTTTCTGCACCATTCTGCAGTAGTACATCGGTAAAGCCACCAGTGGAAGCACCGACATCCAGACCGACAATACCTTCGGCGTTAAACGGAAATACTTCTAAGGCTTTTTCAAGTTTGAGGCCGCCGCGTGACACGTATTTAAGTACTTCGCGCACTTCGATCTTAGCATTCTCTGCCACCATATTACCGGCTTTATCCGACTTCTGACCGGTCACATAGACAAGGCCAGCCATAATCAGGCGTTGGGCCAAATCAGCAGATTCCACCAGTTCACGAGAGACCAGTAGCTGGTCTAAGCGCTTTTTCTTAACTTTAGCTTTTGCCATTGAATGCTTTAGCTGCGTAGCTGCTTGAGAATGCCAGCCCTGTCGAGTCCAAGATCACGCAGAATCTCATCCTGAGTGCCGTGGGTGGGAAATGCATCAGGCATGGCAGCATGCTTGAACGGGCCACTCCAGCCAGCTTTCAGTGCCAGTACGGCGATCTGCTCACCGACACCGCCAGCAGCGATACCCTCTTCAATCACCATCAGCATTTTGCCAGGTTTCAGCTGTTCGAGAATAGCAGCTGTATCAAGTGGTTTAACAAAACGCAAATTGATTAGCGTCATCGCTTTGCCGTCTTCTTTGCGCAGTGTCTCTACTGCTGCCAGTGCATCGCGTGCACGTGTGCCTACCGCAATGACTAAGCCATCATCACCCTGTTCAAGGGTTTCTGATTTACCGATTTCAAGCACTTCAGCGCTCTCTAGATCAACACCATAACCATTGCCGCGCGGGTAGCGGATGGTTACCGGACCATCCAATGTCGCAGAGGTAAGCAGCATGGATTTCAATTCGGCTTCATCTTTCGGAGCCATCACGGTCATGTTTGGCAGGTTGCGCATGAAAGCGAGATCAAATGTGCCCGTATGGGTTGCGCCATCAGCACCGACGATGCCGGCACGATCCAGACAGAAGGTGACAGGTAG
>JAJFLF010000343.1 GCA_021772845.1 Mariprofundus sp. | reverse complement strand
CTTGTTACAAACAGGCCGCAATCCTCCGGTTCCTGTTGTGCTCTTAGAAGCGCCTGGTGATGATTATTGGGGACCATTCATGCAATCATGGATGCGCAGACTGGTAGAAGACAAACTTATCGATGCCGATGATAACCACCTGCTTTTTCATACTGACAATATTGAATCAGCAGTCAGCCATATCGCTGATTTCTATCTGAACTATCACAGCTTCCGTTATGTTGGGAAGGCCATACTGCTACGCATCATCAGCCCGTTATCAGAAGATAGCTTAGGCCGTCTGAACGCTGAATTCAGCGATGTGTTGAGCGAGGGGGCAATTGATCAGGTCTTCCAGTGGCCAAAATCGGACGATAGCAATCTCGATCATCTGCCACGTTTACGCATGCACCTGGATCGCAATCGCATGAATGTTCTGCCGCAAATCATCCGCCGCATGAATGCCCTGCATCAACTAGCCCAAACGTAGAATCCGACTATCATGCAAATGAACAGACTGTTGTCACCTCATCTGTTCAGCATCTACAAAGGGCCATCAGTTCCGTTTCACATGATCCAGTTGAACACGTAACTTCTCCAAAGCCTGCTGCGTTTCGTGCAACTCATCCAACAACTGATCTTTTGACACAGGCATACGCATCTCTTTTAATCGTTCCTGTTTGGCTTCATCAAGATTATTAATCACCACCGCGATAAACAGATTGATAATGACAAACGTTCCCATGATCACAAACGACACAAAATAGATCCAGCTTAAAGGATGCATCTCCATGGCTGTGTACATCAGATCAGTCCAGTCCTCTAAGGTCACAATACGAAACAGCGTCAAGAGCGAAATGCCAAGATTACCCCAGTGTTCAGGGTCATGGGCATGAAACAGCTGTTGGCCTGCTACGGCATAAATATAAAAAATCACACTCATCAGAATCATGACATTGGCCATGCTCGGAATCGAACGAATCAAAGTGGAAACTATCAGGCGCAGCTCTGGAATAGCAGAAATCAAACGCAATACGCGCAGCAAACGGGCTAATCGTGCCAACATCGCCAACTCACCAGTACTTGGAATCAAGGCCAGTAAAATGATGGTGAAATCAAAGATGTTCCAGCCCTCGCGAAAATAATCGCCGATTTTCGGAGAGACCGCATAGATCTTCAAAGCAGCTTCAATAATAAATATCGCCAAGACCGCCCTGTTTCCCCACTCGAGCCAATGACCATATTGATCCAGAATATCACTGGATGTCTCCATTCCGATCAACACCGCACTGATCAAAATAACCGCAATAATAAAACGTTCGAATGCAACGTGGGCCACAATATTCTGAGCCATTACTTTCATGTCAATTCTCCAAATATCACTATTTCATGCACCATCTGGGGCAACAGAGCGCGCACCTTACTTTTCTTGCATATGAATTCAAACCATGATGACAAAACAGTGTGAAATGAGCTGGCCATAGTTTCAGATTTCATGATCAACTTTGTATTCAAAGCCTGGACCATGCTAAGCTTTGCCCATCATTCGAGGTGCTTCCGATTTTAACTGACAAACAACAATCTGCATTGATGAACCGTCTGGAATTATTTCTTGATGCGATTCCTTTTGAATCGATTGCGGCTGATATTCATACCACATCACAGCTTCAAACTGAAACGGTTAACAGTGAAACGATCAGCGCTGAAAACGTATTGGCTATGTTGGATACCTATGCCAATGAAAGCCGTGTATCTATCTCTTTAGTGATTGAACATCTCGACATGGACAAAACCCTACTTGAAGTTGGTGCCGGTTTGTGTTTTACCAGCCTATTTCTCAAATCAGAAGGATATCGTATCACCGCCCTTGAACCAGCTCTGGGTGGCTTCGGCATGTTTGAACAATTAAAAAATGTCATTCTTAAACAGCATGATACCTTAGAACTTCAAGTAATCACTGAACCAGCCCAGCATCTGAACAGCGATCAACATGGCCAGTTTGATCTGATTTTCAGTAACAATGTCATGGAACATATCCCCGCCTGGAAAAATGCGTTAAGCGCTATGGCAAAAGTACTTTCCGGACAAGGGAAAATGCTTCACAGCTGCCCCAACTATTCGATTCCTTATGAACCGCATTATGGTACACCTGCCCTGCGTTATTTCCCCAACTTAAGCAGACGTCTGTTTGTCTCAAAAGATGCTGATTTGGGCATCTGGCATTCGTTAAATTTCATTACATGCAGACAGATCAAACAGTATTGCAGGCTGCAAGGTTTGCATTACCACTTTCAGGAATCATTATTGTATAAAGCCTTAAAACGTATTGATGATGACCCCCTGTTCAAACAACGACATCAGGGCATCATCGCCAATATCGCCACATTTATTATGCGCAGTGGACTAGGCAATATGATCAAATATATTCCGGCCACGATGGCGACTCCCATGATCGTAGAAATCAGCAAAAAGGATGCAGACAACTGATGGCTCAGATCACTTCAGGCTTCCGTGCCATTTTTTCTCATCCTGCTATCTATAATCTGGCCCAGCGTATGGTCGGTGCAGAAAAAGCACGACGCACATTGATTGATGAGTTCTTCCCTGCCATGCAAGGCCTGCGCATGCTGGATATCGGTTGCGGCACTGCTGAAATCTTAAAGCATCTTCCTCAAGATATGGAATATTACGGTTTTGATGCATCTGATGATTATATTGCCAAAGCCACCGCTCAGTTCGGACATCGCGGCACCTTTCGTGCTGAGCTGGTCAGACAGGCGGCGCTCGATGATCTGCCCCCCTTTGATGTCGTGCTCGCATTCGGTCTTCTGCACCACCTTGATGATGCAGAAGCCAATACCCTGTTCGAACTTGCTTACAGCGCGTTAAAACCCGGTGGAATAGTAATAACGATTGATCCTGCTTATGCCGAAGAGCAATCATCTCTGGCACGCTGGATTATCAGTAAAGATCGCGGTCAGAACATCCGCACCCCCGATGCCTACCAAAAACTGGTGCAAGCCCCCTTTGAAGAGATCACTTCCACAACCAGTCACGATATGCTGCACATGCCATACAGCCACACTATTTTATCGTGCAAAAAGGCTGAAACTTAACTAAAGATACAGCTTTCCGTCTGTTTTTTTCAGGCATTAGTCGTATTATTGAGAGACATTAGCCATTCCTTATTCATGTGATATGCTTGCCACATGCCGCATATTTCCGTCGTCATCCCCGTGTACAAAGCTGAAGACTGCATGCATGAGTTGCAGCAGCGATTACTGGCGGCTATTGAACCATTAACGTCTGATTTCGAAGTTATTTTTGTAGAAGACTGTGGTGGTGATCAATCGTGGTCTTTAATACAGGATATTGCCCTAGCAGAC
>JAJFLF010000342.1 GCA_021772845.1 Mariprofundus sp. | reverse complement strand
AAAGATCGTCATGCCCGGCTCAAGGTGAATGCCGCAGGCAGAGAGAGTGCCCTGGGGTATGATCGGGCATCCATAAAGTGATGACGTAAGTGGATTCCCGACGACTCGGGAATGACGCGCGGGAAGGAGGTGAATGCCACAGACAGAAAGGCTGCCCTAGGGCATGACGCACGAGTAGAAACTTAACTATGATACCCTTCATCTGCTGATATTTTTCCGTCATTGATATGAATAATGCGTCTGGCCCGATCGATCACACGCTGATCATGGGTGGAGAAGAGGAAGGTGATGCCCTGCTCCCGGTTCAGTTTCTGCATCAGATCAAGAAGCGCTTCTGCTGTGTGTGAGTCCACATTGGCGGTCGGCTCATCGGCCAATACAATCGCAGGTTTGGTCACAATGGCGCGGGCAATCGCCACACGCTGCTGCTGACCGCCGCTCATCTCATCAGGTCTGCGATGCTCCAATCCTTCAAGCCCAACGGCCTTCAGGGTCTGCATCACCCGCTCTCTGCATTCGTCTTCACTCACACCCTGCAGATTCAGCACAAACTCGGCATTCTCAAACGCGGTCATAACAGGAATCAGGTTATAGGCCTGAAAGACAAAACCGATACGGTTCTTGCGTACCTCGGAGAGTGCTGTGTTATCCAGAGAAGAGAGGTCGATCTCATCTACCCACACCTTGCCTGAGCTCGGCACATCCAGCCCGCCAATCAGATTCAGGATGCTGGTTTTACCGGATCCCGATGGACCACAGAGCACCGCGAAATCACCGTTTTCAATCTCCAGCGACACACCGTTCACCGCATGCACATCCACTTTACCCTGACGATAGGTTTTGACGATATGCTCTAATCGAACAATATGTTTCACATCACTGTGCACGTTTTCCTTCATCCCCTATACCTCATATCGTTTTCAGACTCTCTACAGGTGGTATGCGCCCTGCCCGCCAGGCCGGATAGAGACCTGCCAGCAGTGCCAGCGTAAACAGACCACCCAGAATCGCCATCACACTCTCTTTGAACAGTCTCGCTTTAAATACCGGATCAACCAGCACACCACCGTAACTGAAATCAGAACCGAAAGCGCCGGAGAAATCGATGCCTGTATTATAAAGGAAATAATACCATGGGGCGGTGATCACAATGCCCAATATCAATCCTACAACCGTCAACCAGAATGACTCCACCATCACCAACTTAAACAGTACTTTAGGTGACATACCCACTGCCATCATCACACCGAACTCGCGAGTGCGCTCTAACACACTCATCAGCATGGTATTGAGTATGCCCACCGCAATTAGCATGCCGACCAGCAGCTGACTGATATAATTACCGGCTTTATCAAACGCGATCACACCGGCCAGATCAGGCTGTGATTTTTTCCAGGTTAACACATCAACATGTTTGGCCCCAGGCAGTATGGCGATCTGATCACGCATCGCTTCGGCATGACGCTGATCTTTGATCACCACAGCAATCAGCGTGGCTTCATCGGCTGCATAACTCAATGTCTTCTGCACAGAAGCTATTGGTAACAGGGCCATCACCCCATCCACCATATCAATGCCGGTGGTGAAGATGCCGCTAATGCGTGCAATATTGCTGACAATCTCACCATGCGCATCGGTAGTGGTATAGACAATCTTCTTGCCAATTCTCACCTTCAATTTTTTGGCCAGCTTGCTACCGATGACAATGCCACGCCCTGCTTTCTCGGTGAACAACGAGCCCTCAATCATGGAAGCAAGCAGCAGGTTATTATCCTTGGTCTCAAAAGCGGGATCAACTGCAATAAACGCACCACCAACACTTTTGCGTGCACTGGCAAACATCGCCTGGCCGGTGATGCGCACAGTCGCACCAGCAACACCGGGCAGTGCCATAATCTCTTGATGCAGCGTTGCGGAATCTTTTACACGTTTATCCAGTGTCGGTTTAAGGTGATAACCGACCGGCTGCACCGTCACATGACCCATGCCCATACTGGCCCCCATATCGATCATATTCGTATAGGTATAATCACCGGAGCCGGTAAATGTTACAGAGAGAAACACACCGAAGCCGATAGAGAATGCGGTAATCAGCGTACGCCGCTTTCTGCGCCAGATATTGCGCCATGCCAGCTGGTTTAGTTTCATAGATTATCCCGCATCATCGGAAGTAGATCGCTTTAACCGGACTGAGCATTGCCGCTTTGGCAGCCGGATAGATCACAGCAATCGCTGCAACCAGCAGCAGGAAGCCAACCGGATAAAACAGCGCTTTGTTTGTGATGGCGCAGTACCAGACCGGATCAAAGGCAATACCTCCATACGTGATGGAGCCGGCAAGCCCCGACATATCAATACCATGCATCTGATAATAATCAGAAATCCACCAGCCGCTGACAAGGCCAGCAGTTGCCGCAATCAGGGTCATGATCAAGGTCTCGGCAAAGACCAGCCCCACCAGCTGCCATGGAGAGACACCGAGTGCTTTCATAATACCGAATTCATGAATGCGTTCGAAGACATTCATCAGCATCGCATTCAGCACCACCGTTGCCACAGCAATATAGAAGATCACCAGCATAATCATGATCTGCACATCAGCTGTTTCAATCATACGGGCAACCACAGGCATCAACTGCTTCCAGTTTTTGACTTCAAGCCCCTGCGCCAGTTCTGCAACCTTGGCTGTTTCCAGTTCAAGGTCTGTTGTACGATCTGAGCGCACCAGCACAATCTCATGTGCGCCTTGCGGGATAACCATCAGCTCTCTGAGTGTCTGCATCGGCATGAACATGCCCATGCGATCGATACCGTCGGATACCGATTTAAGGATGCCGCGTACCCTGTAGAGATCATTGGCCATATATCCATCGGCACTTTGTCCGACAAATACCAGCTCATCACCGAGCTCGACACCAAGCGTGGCCGCAATCTTTTTACCCAGTACCACACCCTGTGCATCATCTTCATCCAGCCATTCTCCATAGCTGACATGTTTATAGAGCTCAGTGACCTGCATCTCCTGCTCAAGATCAATGCCACGCAACTGAACTCCGCTTGATGCCATATTGGCAGCCAGCAGTCCGTAAGCATACAGGCGATGGGCCGCGCTAAAACCCTGCTGCTCTATCTCTTCCACCAGCTTCTCAGGGCTTTCAATACGCGTATATAGATCTGGATCATCACGATAACCCTGCGCATGGATCTGAATATCACCCATATTCATGACCACCACACTGCGCTCGCTGCCCTGCATCATGCCTTCCATCAGGGAGGCGAAGAAAATCATAATGAAACAGGCAAAAGCCATCGCCAGCATGGTCACCAACGAACGCTGCCAACTTCTGCGTACATTTCGTGATGCCAGCGTAAGGATTCTCATATCAGCGCGTGGATTCCATTTCTGCGTAAACTATCGGTGCTTCAGACTTGATTTTGTGAACATGACATCACGAACAGGAATATTCAGTTCAAGCTGCTCATAGATAAACTCGGTGTATTCATCCGGCTCATCGGCCGGCACTACCCTTAAGACTGCCGGGCGCATTTTGCCACCTAGCAGCTTCATATCACTAAAGGTAAAGGTGCGCGCCAGAACCATATCTTCATCATAATAACGCTCTAGCAGCGGTGTAAAACTATCGGCCAGAACCACCAACAAAAGTTTGCCCCATACTACGGGTGCATCGGGCTTTGGGGTCAGAGAGAATTCGATAATCTCACGCCCATCACGCATCCCCTCAAAACTAATGATGGCGTCATAATCATCTTCCAGACGCGCTTCTTTGACCAGATCATCATTGGTCAGATGACTACCCATCCAGGAGCCCATCATCATGCCACTGGTCAGCCGGATCGTACGATCAGTCTTGGGTAGATAGGTGTAAATATGGTTATCTGATTTCAAGGTCATTGTGCCCTTTTCACGCAGCGGCTCCAACACACGAAACAGGGTTTTCTCTTTGCCTTTCGACCACCCCTCCATACGCATCGAACGGGTATAGTGTTCCGTTTTCACCTTCATGGTAACTACGGCATAGGAAGATGAACCACGCCACAGATCGTCAACGGTATTGAGAATACGTGAGGCACGATCCCGAACATCAGATTCAGCAGCCACCTCAGCAGCCATGGCCGGACTAGCGGCCAACAGCAAAACGATCAGGCAACAGAAGAATCTCATATATGCAGTCTAAACGCTGGGCTGAAAATGGAAAGCGGCGACAGTCGAGTCAATCAACTGAGCCAGCCAAGGGCAGCGTTAAGTTGATGTGTTGAACATCGTATGATTCAAGCTACTCACAAACGCCCTACCCCGTTCGACGTTTGAAATGTAAGCTTGCACATGGGAGATCTGGATGGAGCGATTAAGAGCACTGTTAAAGAAGATCAACGGAAGAGGCTATAAAGCTTATAAGGAGCTGAAGGACACTTATCAGTTTGATGGTTACAGGCTGAACATTGATCATGTGCAGGGCGATCCATTTGCCCAGGCTTCTCGTATCAGCATCCAGCTTTCATTAGCAGAGGCTGCACTGCCTGCTGAATTCTATTCCAGCAACATCAGAAAGATCACTTCAGAAGACTTTTTGGCACGGGCGGTATCCAAGGCTATTCAGAAGCAGGTGAAGGGCCGTCGCGGCATTGGTAAAAGCGGAGAAGTACGCATTGAAACCAGTGGTCAGCAGATACTGGTCAGAAATTCTCTACGCATTCATGATGATGGTATTGAAGCACGCTTAACCATCGGGCTACCGGCAGCGGGACGAACAATACTTTCGAAAGATGCCGAGGAGATGTTTTTTAACGAACTGCCAGCCGTAGTCGCACAGAGTCTATATTTTGAGTCGCTGGATAAACAACAATTTCAGTTTCACATTGAATCAGCCGAAGATCAGGAATATCTGCGTGGACAGCTTAGCCAAAACAATCTGATTGCCTTTATCGCTGATCATTCGCGACTGCCAAGACGAAGCGGCATTGATGATCGCCCGCTCACAACAGATGTGATTCCTTTCATATCGCCTGATTCACTGGCATGCACAATGGACCTGCCTAACCGAGGGCTTGTACGTGGCATGGGCATCAAACAAGGAGTAAACTTGGTTGTTGGTGGTGGCTTCCATGGTAAATCCACCCTGTTGCATGCACTGGAGCGCGGCATCTACAACCATATTCCCGGCGATGGACGAGAGCTTGTGGCCACCGATGCCAGTGCGGTCAAAGTGCGTGCCGAAGATAATCGGGCAGTAACAGATATTGATATCAGTCCTTTTATTGATCGCCTACCCTTTGACAGAGATACACGCTGCTTTTCGACCGAGAATGCCAGCGGCAGCACGTCGCAGGCGGCAAACATTATTGAAGCATTGGCCAGTGACGCATCACTCTTATTGATTGATGAAGATACCTCGGCCACCAATTTTATGATTCGTGATGAGCGCATGCAGCAGCTGGTTGTGAAGGAGAAAGAGCCGATCACACCCTTATTACATCGTGTGTGCGAGCTCTACCATGATCTCGGTATATCCACGGTGATTGTGATGGGTGGTTCCGGAGATTATTTTGAGGTCAGTGATACGGTTATCATGATGGATGCCTACAGAGCTGAGGATGTCACGCTGAGAGCCCATGCCCTTGTGGAAAAGGAGAGCATTGATCAACACCTCAGGGATTTAACACCTATGCTTAAAAAGGAAGTCCCTCATCCCGAGCTAAAACAACTCAACCCGGCACGTGGTAAAAAACCGATCAGCATCGAAGCCAGAGGCATCGACACCTTGCTTTATGGACGACATGAGATTGATCTGAACAAAGTAGAACAGCTGATCGATATCGGCCAGACACGAGCAATCGGTCTGATGATCCATTTTTACGCACAACACTACGTGCACAAAACAGACAACCTTCATGAGGGTCTGAGCCTGGCTTTAAAAGAGGTGGAAGATAAAGGACTCGATATCCTCTCCATCTGGAAAACCGGCACACTTGCCCTGCCCCGTCTGCATGAAGTGGCAGCAGCGATTCATCGCATGCGGAGATAACACTTTAAGCAACGCCAATGTAGAGCATGCTGATAGAATCAATTCAAAATAGAATCTTAAGCTATAGACCACTGCTTTAATGATGCATGGGCATTGCCACCACTAACATCTGGAGTGATAATTAACTCGAGAGTGGTCACCCCTGTCAGGTCGAGATTGTAGTTTTCCAGTTCGCAGGTGGAATCAGGGCTACTGAAATTATACTGCTGACGGACGATTTCATGGTAGGTCTCACCTTTATCAGAAGACCAACGTAAGACAAACTCCTGGGTGCGTTGTTCGTCTTTATCCTCAAACAGGAGATGAATGTGACTGATCTCTTGCGCTTCATCAAAAATAAGCCGAATAGTCTGTTCTCCACGCATGGATGCCTGCCAAAATGAATTGGGATCTGCAACCAGGGCCGCTTCAATAGGATGTTTTTTTTGCTCGGATGTAATTTCTACTTGCGCAATTTTTTCCAGATCCAACCAATCAACACCTGTATCCTCAGCCTTCTCAATATCCTGTTCAATGATCCGTTTACGCATCTATCCCTCTCTATTTAACCACAGCTGAATCCATATCCTAGCATGATATACCTTTCATCCGTTTCTATACAATCGGGCTCGGTTTTGTCTGTTTTCTTGTGAGTATTACTATCCAAAAGAAAACTATTTATCCTTCAAACTCCATATGCCGTTCCAGTCTGATTTAGGCCGGTGCTGGCATAGAATATCGCAGCGCTTTGCCATCACCAGACCGGTTCCTAAACCGAAATCGTGGTACACTTTCATGAATAGCTCTTTTGCGCCCGACCAATCTTCTTTGCAATATTTGGCATAAGCCTCTGAATAGATAGCGATAGAATTTATTTTATTCTCATAACGCGGATCATTATCGACGAGGATTTCAAACAGCGTCACTGGGGCACGAAAGTTTTTCAATCGTACCCGGTCAATAAACCGGTAAGAAAACCTGGGATCGTCCTTAATGAATTCAGCAATATCATTGAAAAAACTATCTGAGATCAACACACGCGCATCATAGAATTTGGACATGCCTTCAATCCTGGCTGCTTCATGCACCCCCATACCTATCGGGTGATAGCGTTGATCCAGAAAATAGTAGACAAGAGAAATATCTGCGAGCGTAATTCCAAAACCGAGATCTATACAAGGTTGCGTTACACCAACACCTGTTGAATCATTATAGATACGCATCTGTTTGGTCAGATTATAGATGTTTTCCAGAATATATTTGGTGTTATCTTCAGGAAAAATAGCCATCAGCCCGTCACCATATATTTCCGTGTGCGTTTTTTTATGTCCCAGATATAGGTATTCATACGATGTTTTATGCACATCGAGGATAAATTTATCATACGTAAAATCTTCTTGATCAGAACCGGACATATTACGGTAAATACCCTGCTCGAAGTTGAATAGAATATCGGTGGAATCACGAAGGTCACAAAACATAATAATCCGTTTTGATTTTTCAGTAGTCAGCGAGCCATCATATTCTGCAGGCACTATTGCATCATCTGATAATTTCTCTGCCTGATCGTTTTTCATATGATAAAACCTTCCTGCTTAAAGCTATTCTAATGCCAATTTAACTCAGTTTAATGGCACCAGTATGACAACAACGATCCACCCCGCATACTCAAATCCCTCTGCATGTTATAAGTGAAGCTAATATCCATAGTTTCGCGGCTACGACTAATGCAAACAGAAAGGATACTACTGCCCTAAGACATACTCTGATTATTCCCTGGTCAGCTCCTTAATGGATTGCGACAGCAGATTAAAATCAAATGGTTTGTTCATAACCTGACACTGCTGCGACTCAATCCCCTGATTCATCATCTGGCTTTTATCGTAACCGGTAACCAGAATAAACGGCATCTCTTCATCAATTTGACGTACTCTATTGAGCAGATCAACCCCACCCATATTAGGCATGATTACATCTGAAATAATCAGATCAATCTTTTCATGATTGCTAGTAAACAGCTCCAGTGCCTCCACTCCGTCTCTCGCTTCTAACACGTGATAAGCCATGCTGGTTAATACTTCAGAGGTTGAGCTGCGTACATTTTCATCATCATCAGTAAGCAGGATTGTTTTACCCTCCCCGTCAGTGAGGTTCGCGAGTTCTTGTGCGTGTTTTTCAGATTTTTCTTCAGATAAGGGCAGGTAAATATGAAATGCAGTTCCTCTATTCACCTTACTATCAACTTCGACAACCCCACCATGTGATTGCAGTGCACCATAGAGCATGGCAAGGCCAAGTCCCGTACCTTTACCCACATCCTTGGTGGTAAAAAATGGTTCAAAAATCTTATCCAGGTTTTCGCCAGCAATACCATGCCCATTATCCTCGACGCTGATACAGGCAAAATGCCTACCCTCTAGTGCAGGATATCTCTTCAAAAAATAATTATCAGCCTTGTAAGGAGAGAGTCTGCACCGAATTTTCGGATGCTGAACATCAGTGACTGCATCAACCGCATTGTTCAGCAGGTTCATTAGCACCTGCTGCAACTGGGTGGCATCACCTTTGATATGAAGCTCTTCTTCGCAAAGGATAGTATGAAACTCAATGTTTTCCGGAATAAGTGTCTTTGCCAGATTACTTCCTTCATCCAAAAAGGCATTAAGCGCAAATGTACGCATTACAACACTGTCTTTGCGTGCAAATGTGAGCAGTTGCTGCACCATCTCAGCACCACGCAGGCCCAGTTTCTCAATATTGGTCAGCTTATCTATCGCTACAGGATGACCCTGCATCTGCATTCGGGCCAGATAGACGTTACCCTGAATAGCAGCCAACATGTTATTGAAATCATGAGCAATACCACCAACCAGCGTACCAATGGCTTCCATTTTCTGGGCTTGACGCAACTGTTCTTCAAGTTGTTTGCGTTCAGAGATATCGCGGATGACGCTGAAAAACACCTGTTCTCCACCCAACTCAAGAACTCGGGCATTGATTTCAACCGGCATAATGGAGCCGTCTTTGCGGTAATGGGCTGATTCAAACACCGCCATGCCATGGTTGAGGATCTGTTCAATGCGTTCAGGAACCCTTGCAGCATACTCTGGTGGATCGAGTTCTGTGAGTTTCATAGCAAGCATCTCTTCTTTAGTATAACCCAGCCGCTCGTATGCAGATCTGTTGATATCGATAAAGTTGCCCTGCATATCAATGAAAAACAGGCCATCACTTGAGGAGACGAATAACACCCAGAATCGCTTTTGACTTATTTCCAGTTGATCACGATGTTGATTGCTTTCGGTAACGTCACGAGCAACCGCAACCAGCAATTGTTTGTTATTTTCCTTAAATGGCTTCAGACGCACTTCAACAGGAAACTCAGAGCCATCCTTACAGGCGTGAATTGTTTCAATCGTTGTAGATTCTTCGCTATGACTGATTGCCCGGTCAAATTTACTTTCCAGTTGCGCGCGAGTGAGATAGGGCTTGATATCTACGGGCCCCATAGTGAGAAGCTCTTCAGGCGTATAACCCATCTGTTGGCAAGCTACTTCATTCACATCAACGAACTGCATCGAAGTTCGATCAATCAGAAAAACCGCATCGGCACTGTTGTCCACCGCCAGACGGAAGCGCTGTCGGGCTGCATCAGCCAGCTTGCGCTCGCTGATATCCTGATCGAAGGCCACATTGTATGCCTGACCTCCAAACTCCATATAATTGGCCGACACTTCGATAGGGAAAACTTCGCCATTCTTACGCTGGTGCTGCGTCTCCACAGTAACAGACTTGCTATTTTTGAGATCATTCCAGTGCTCGTCCCACACTTCCATGGGGAAAAGGGGGTCGATATCCGGAATGCTGAGATTCAGAGCTTCTTCCCGTGTATAACCCAGTGTTTCACAGCCTGCTTTATTCAGGTATCGAATGCGGGCATCAGCATCGACAAATGTAATGTTCAGTGGCGCATTATCGATGACGAACTTGGCAAGATGTAGCTCCTGCTCAGTTTTTTTGCGCTCGGAAATATCACGTACGACACTAAAAAAGACCTCTTCTCCATCGAGTTCGATGATATTGGTATTGATCTCAACCGGCATGATGGAGCCGTCTTTGCGATAATGGCCCGTTTCGAAGGTGCCTGATCGTTGTTGCCTGAGTTTGGCGATAATTTCTGGGATCCTGGCTCTGAATTCGGGTGGATTGAGTTTCCCGACACCTAAAGCCATTAACTCATCCTTTGTATATCCCAAACGTTGATAAGAAGTCCGGTTGATGTCGACAAATTCACCATCCATGTTGGAGATGAATATGCCGTCACTGGAGGATTCAAACAGTGTCTGGAATCGTTTCTTACTTGTTTCCAGTAAGCCCTGTTGCTTTTTGCGCTCACTGATGTCCCTGATGGATCCTTCAACACCGATAACCGAACCATTTTCTCCATACAAGAAGTGGGCATTGGTTGAGACCCATGCCGTTTGACCGTCCTCTCTTCGTATCTCCGCTTCGTAATTTCTGACTACGCCATCACCCTGTTGCATGGCATCGAGAAATTTTTCTCGGCCACCTGCATCGACATAGAATTGAGCAATGTCCTCACCAAGCATTTCATCAGCGCTGCACCCCATCAGTTGCTTAACAGACGGGGATATTTTTACCAGCTGACCTCCTGTGTCTGTTCGGTAATAGACATCCTGCAGGCTATCGAAAATACCCCTGAGCTCTTTCTCGGAATTGTATAGTTCGGCTTCAGTTTTCTTCCGTGCACTAATATCACGCCAGATACAATAGAGTTCCTTTTTTCCGTCAATCTCGATCTGAGCCAGTGTCACTTCGACAGGGAAACATTCGCCATTCTTGCGACGGTGCCGCCATTCGAAGCGGTGCACACCCTGTTCGTGGGCAGCGGCAATCATCTCATTGGCTTTCTCAAATGATTCGCGCCCATCCGGCTGTAGATCTGGTGAGAGCTTTGAAGGGTGCGTTGCTTTCAGCTCTTCGATGGAGTCGTAGCCGAGTATCTCTGAAGCAGCCTGATTGCAGAACATGAATAGATTATCTTCATTGATAATCCAGCATGGGTCCGGAGATTCTTCAAACAAGTCCCTGAACCGGGTTTCAGATGCATTAAGCCGCTCTTCAAACATTTTACGCTCAGTAATGTCGAGCACGGTTCCGATGGAACGCAATGCAGTTCCGTCATCTGCATATGAGGTTTCACATCGTTCTTGAACCCACTTGATGGAACCATTCTTCATGAGTAAGCGGTGCTCAATATCGTAACCTT
>JAJFLF010000341.1 GCA_021772845.1 Mariprofundus sp. | reverse complement strand
ATTACTGGATGCAGGGCGCTAAAGAGGAGATAAGTAAGTCGAGTTACTTATCAATCAGACACCATACACTATTTGTGCAAAATAAACGAATCGCGATTCGAGGAATCAAAGTTCTCTACGAAAACAGAGGGCTTCTTTTTTTAGCCCTAAAGAGGTGGCGGATCTTTTTTGTGAACCATAATTGGACGTTGTTCCAGTTAGAAGCCCTGAATGACGATGCCTGCAACGATAGTGCAGACAATGAAGTAGGGCAGTGCCATGTAGACCATGCGGCCGTAACCGAGCCGGATCTTGGGTGCGAGTGCTGAGGTGAGCAGGAACAGGAAAGCGGCTTGTCCGTTGGGCGTGGACATGCTCGGGATACCTGTACCCATCACTACAGCCACCGATTGTGCTTCAAAGGCAGCACGTGTGATCAGTCCCTGATCAAGCAGCTCCCTGAGCTGATCCATGTAAATGGTGGCAACAAAGACGTTATCGCTGATTGCCGAGAGAAAGCCGTTGGTGAGAAATACCATAAAGACCTGAATATCACCGTCGAGACTCAAAACCCAATACATGATCGGATCAAACATCGACTGGCTCTGAATCATCGCAACGAACACATAGAACATCACCAGCAGCGATGCAAAAGGGATGCCCGGCGTGAACGCCTCGGCGATCCGGTGCTCATCGGTGACACCGGTAATGGCTGTGGCGAGGATAATAACACCAAGGCCGATCAGGCCGATTTCGGCCAGATGCATGGACAGTGCAACCACCATAAGAAGACCTACAATGGCCTGCAATATCATGATCATTCGCTGGGTGGGAGTGGTTGATTCGCGCAGCTTTCTGTCTTCATCGGCAAGGATTTGCCGCACATTGTCCGGCAATTTGGCACCGTAGTTGAACCAGCCGAGTTTCTCGATCAGAAAACAGGTGGCAATGCCGGCCAACAGGGTGGGGATCGTGGCAGGTGAAACCATGCTCAGGAATGTGACGAAATCCCAACCGGCTTCATTGCCGATGACCAGATTCTCAGGCTCGCCCACGAGTGTACACACGCCTCCGATGGCCGTACCGATGGCACCGTGCATCAACAGCCCGCGCAGGAAGGCGCGGAAGTTGTCGAGATCCTCGCGATACAGTTCGTCGATATAATCATCGTTCGGATCGGGATCATCGTGATAACCGACCTTCGAGACAGCCAGTTCATAGACATCGTAAAAGCTGGTGGCGATGGCGATAAGGATGGCGAGGATGGTCAGCGCATCGAGGAATGCCGATAAAATAGCAACGACGATCAGCGTGGTGATATTAACCACCAGCGGCGATTGAATCCCCAGCAGAACGTGGTTGATCATGCGGAACAGCACATCGCGAAGGAAGTGAACGCCTGCAACCATAAAGATCACCAGTAGAATGACCGGCAGGCCGTGTTCAACCTCTTCATAGACCATATGGGTATCGGTCAATTGTAACAGTAGTGCCTGAATAGCGAGCAGGCCACCTGGTTGCAGCGGGAAACATTTCAGAGCCATCGCCAGTGTTCCGATAAACTCGACCAGAATGAACCAGGCGGTGATCTGCGGACCGGCAGTGAAATAGAGAACAACATTCAGGACCAGACAGAAGAGAATAGAGTATTTGTACCAGAGCGGAGATCGACCAAGGAAAAGATGGAGTGGGATGGGATCAACGGGGTGGATTGAGGGGGCTACATTGTCACTGCTGTTCATTTGAATCTCCAATATCGACTGCTGCCGCATACTACAGTACAAATAGAGAATTACAGTCTTTGATTTAACGCTTTATTAAATTCAGGGGGGATCGGGGTGGTTTTCCCGCTTATTCTGTAAAGAGGGCCCTGATTGCAGCTAATGATTCAGGGAGATGATCAAAGCGGTGCGAGCCATTTTCAAAGAGATGAATATCTGATGTTGGGCCAAAGCGTGCAATCGCCTTGTTGTAATCGAGCACATCATCGCCTCTGTCGAGCAGTAGTAGTGATGGGGCCGTGGCTTGATGTATCTCTGCACTCAAACGATGCAGGCAATCGGCATCGCTTTGATTCATGATGAATGTCTCATCGCTGTAGTAGTTTTTGTTTTCGCCCATGGCTGAACCGGTTAAGTCGGTCACATCTGCCAGCGGGTTGATCAATACAGTAGGCCAGCCAAACAAAGCGCCATAATAGGCCGCAAAGAAACCACCCAGTGATGTGCCGATCAGGCCAACGCGTTCGCCTTTCAAATCAGCAAAATAGGCATCCAGAAAGAGTGCGGCATCGTGTGTCCTGTTTGGCAGATCCGGTGCGGAGAATTCAAAATCATCATCAGCGAGATGTTCACGTAACCAGCTACTTTTACTGCTGTTACCAATGCTGGCAAAACCATGCAGATAGATCAGTTTCATGAACACTCCTGGATCGAAAGATGGGGAAGGTATGAAGAAATGAGCATAACTGCCAGTCATGGATGATTACTGGCATGCTTATTGTTATCATCATGCTATGAAGTCAGTCATGGATGCTTATGAAAGGCAGGTGTTAGACAGACCTGTGCTGACGCTCTCGCTACTGCTTGGGCTGCTGACTCTGTTTGCAGCGTTTATTCCGCGCTTTGATCTGGATGTGTCTGCCGATTCTTTAATCTTGGAAAATGATGCCGATCTTGAATACTACCGCAATATCCGTGCCCGTTATGGTTCCGATGATTATCTGATTCTCACCTACACGCCCAACGATAAGATGTTTTCTGAAGCGAGCCTGCAACGCATTGCATCGTTGCGTGATCGTTTGTCTGCTATCGAGCGGGTGGAGTCGGTATTGACGATTCTTGATGTGCCGTTGCTGGAGAGCCCGCCCATCTCATTGGACGAGTTCAGTGAAGGCGCACCGATGCTGGGGCAGGCATCAACAGATCGTCTGCTGGCCAGTCGTGAGTTGACATCAAGTCCCTTATATAAAAACCGCTTGATCAGCCCTGATGGAGAGACCAGTGCGATTCAGATTGTGCTGCAGCGAGATGAGGCCTATCAGGAGCTGTTAACAGAGCGCGATGGATTGCGCATTAAAAAACTGAGCGGAGAGCTAACGCAAGCAGATGCAGAACAATTATCCAGAGTTGAAACAGAGTTCGATGCATATAGCAACCGAGTGGGCGATAAAGAGGCCGAGCTGATCCAGAGCGTACGTCTGATCATGGATGATTATGGCGGTGATGCAGAGTTGCATCTGGGTGGTGTGCCGATGATCGTTGCAGACATGATGGGATTTATTCGCCATGACCTGGTCACCTTTGGTTTTGCAGTATTGGCGATTCTCGCGTTGATGTTGCTGTTTGTGTTTCGCAAGCTGCAGTGGGTGCTATTGCCGCTGTTTACCGCTGCTGCAACAGCGATTGTGACAACTGGTTTTCTCGGCATGGTTGGATGGCCAGTAACCGTTGTTTCATCAAACTTTTTGGCGCTGGTACTTATTTTCAGCCTCTCTCTGACCATTCATTTGATTGTACGTTACCGTGAATTGCACCGCCTGGAACCTGAATCTGATCAACGCGATCTGGTGAGTGAAACCTTGCGCAGCAAAGCAGCGCCGTGTCTGTTTAATGCGTTGACGACGATGGTCGCTTTTGCCTCCTTAATGGTCAGCGATATTCGCCCAATCATAGATTTCGGCTGGATTATGGTGTTCGCATTGGCGGTTTCGATGTTGCTGGCTTTTACCCTGTTTCCGGCCAGTCTGATGCTGGTCAGGCTGGGACAGCCGCACCACGGCACGGGATTGATGGGGATGATCACTGAAGGTGCTGCCAGGCTGGTTGAAAATCATGGTGCCAAGCTGCTGCTGATTTCTGCGCTGCTTGTCGTGCTGGGCAGTTATGGCATGTCGCGACTTACAGTTGAGAATCGTTTCATCGATTATTTTCATAGCTCGACCGAGATATTTCAGGGCATGAAGTTGATGGATGAAAAACTCGGTGGCACCACGCCAATGGATATCATTATCGAAGCGCCGATCATCGATGCATCTGCTGAGGATGACGCGTGGGAAGATGATGAGTTTGACGACGAGTTTGATGATGAAGGGGAGGGTGGTTTCGCCAACAACAGTTACTGGTTTAATACCCGTATGCTGGGGCAGGTGGCTAATATGCATCGTTATCTCGATGACCTGCCTGAAACCGGTAAAGTGCTTTCGCTGCATACTGCGATGATGCTGTTAAATAAGTTGGAAGAGAAAGATGCAGTAGATAATATGTTTCTCTCGGTGCTCTATAAGAAAATACCTGAGGAGATTAAAAAACAGCTCATTTCACCCTATATCTCCGAGGATGGCATGCAGCTGCGTTTTGCGCTGCGGGTGTACGAATCGGATAAAGGACTCAATCGCAATGCTCTGCTGCAGAAGATACGAACAGATCTGAACAACGAACGCGTGAAACTTGGTGAAGAGGTTCATCTCAGTGGCATGGTGGTGCTCTACAATAATCTGCTGCAGAGCCTGTTTCGCTCACAGATTCAGACGCTTGGCATGGTCTTTTTCGCTATTCTAATCACCTTTGCTTTGGTGTTTCGTTCTATCAAGGTGGCTCTCATCGCCATTGTGCCGAATATTATCCCGGTGGTGCTGGTGTTGGGCCTGCTCGGTGGTCTGGGTATTCCGTTGGATATTATGACCATCACCATTGCTGCGATCACAGTGGGAATTGCCGTGGATGATACCATTCATTATGTGCATCGTTACCATGAAGAGTGGCTTAAGGATGGTGATTATCGGGCTGCAGTGCATAGGGCTCACAACAGTATTGGTCGTGCAATGTATTATACTTCCATTACGATCACCATCGGTTTCATGGCCATGGTATTATCCAATTTTGTACCCACTATCTATTTCGGTCTGTTTACTGCTTTTGCTATGATCAGCGCTCTACTGACAAATGTAACAGTACTGCCTGTGTTACTAAGAAGCCTGAAACCATATGGGGAGCTAAAAAAGGGATGATCATTTTAAGGATACAAAAAAGCCCGGCGCATGGCCGGGCTCTGGTTTGTTTACTTGAATCTGACGAGGTTTACTCTTCAGTAATCAGATAAATTTCTACACGTCGGTTTTTGTAACGACCAGCACTGGTTTTGTTGTCAGCAATGAAGTTTGTAGCGCCAAAACCTTCTGTATGAATAATATTTTCATCAACACCCTGTCTAATCAATGCATTTGCGACTGATTCAGCACGGGCTGCAGTCAATGCGTTCTGCGAATTGAAATGATGCACAGGTCTATGCTTTTTACCTGCATAACCACCAATAGGTTCAGCATCAGCATAACCACGGATTTCAATGCTGTATGCTTGTTGGTTCGCCATGGCTTTTTTAGCGATATTTTTAATCAGGCGATGTGACTTTTTATTCAATTTCACACGGCCGGAACGGAAGGAGATGGTTTTTAATAACTCTTCTTTGCGGATTACTTCTACAACAGGTTCAGAGATGCTTACAGCTTCTACCTCAGAGGTTTCTACTGTTTCCTCTATATGACTTGAACTTCCTGAGTATTCAAAGGCCTCAGGCATGGGAGGCGTGTCAAAATCACCAAAGGCATAATTCAACGATACCATGACACCTGGTGAGAAGGTGTTCATGCCACTGTTTTTATTGAGCAGCGGAATATTTGGTACCATCACACCTGCATCAACAATATATTGAGGGTCAACGTGCCAGGACACGCCGGCACCTAATGCCAGGCCTATAAATCTGTCCGCATAGATTGTAGCACCGGCCGGGTTGCTAAGGGTGTGTTCCACAGGGCCAAGGGCCATTAATCCGTATGCACCAATATCACCAGAGTAAAACCAGCGGCTACGCAAATAGGCTTTGGTAGATGCTGGTATTTTCATATGTATGGTGTTTGCAGTGTTTGAAATAGTCGATTTGGCGCTATTGAAATACATCAGGCCAAGTTCTAATTCTGGAGTGAAGGCATAACCCAGGTTCACCATATAGGTGGGTAGGGTAGTATTAAACTTTCCCTGTGTGGATGTGCTGGTATTTGCATCTGCAAATCCAATTCCAGCACCGATACGAACTTTTTCGCTATCAAAACCCTCGGCTTGTGCAGGGCTTATTGATAAAACGAGTGCGATCAGACTTAAAGCAAGTTTGTTTATTTTCCACATCTTCACTCTCTCCATGAGTTAATATCTGTCTATGTGCAGTCAGCGCTGCCAGTGATCCCGAGATCAACACCATTGAGCAAGATATTAAGAGAGAAGAATCTGCCATCTGCCAGAGTAACTGCAACCTTGGCTGTCCTGGTCAGTGTCTGTTATTGTAGTCTGTGGGCTAGATAAACAGATGAGAAAATCATTCACTCAGTGTGCGAACAGACCATTATTCGAAACAGGTGATTAAATCCACTGCGTTGACGGCTTGTTCTCTACTATGTTTCGTACGGCTGTTTCAAATTGAGATGATGAATATGGCTTTTGGATAAACCCAGCCAAGCTTTTGTCAGAAAAGAAGCTGGCTGTGTCTTCTTCACTATAACCGGAGGATAGAATAATAGGGATATCTGCTTTGATTTCACGCAGTGCTGCGAAACAGCTTACACCATCCATTTTGGGCATGGTCATATCCAACAATACCAGTGAAATTATAGCGCTGTTTTGTTGGAAGACTTCAACGCCATGCAAACCATCATATGCTGTGAGCACGCTAAACCCACAATCTTCAAGCATCATCATTGCTACTTCACGTACCATTTCATCATCATCAATGACAAGTACTGTTCCATCGCTTATCCACGTTGATTCTTCTTCGGTGATTTGAATATCAGCGTTATTGGATAACACCTGATATTGGGAGGTCTTTTTTGTTTGGCGCATTTTATTCCTCCTGTATTCGTTCATCTCTTAATATTGATCTATCTGAATATCAGATGTGTTTGTCTGTAATGCCTAGTCTAGTTCAGTGCTTCAGCGTTCTCAGAGCGGGCAATTATACACGCCTTAAAAAGCGATTCATCATCAATATTGATGATAAAACGCA
>JAJFLF010000035.1 GCA_021772845.1 Mariprofundus sp. | reverse complement strand
AGGTTGCGATCAAGGATGACATGGCCGTCAAGCACAGCCATGGCGGCATCAGCAACGGGATCAGCTTGCAGGTCATCACCCTCTACCAACACGGTATAAAAGGCGCTGATATCGCCGCTCTCTCCCTCTCCTGGCCCTGAGCGTTCCAGGAGTTCAGCTAGAATAGAGAAACAGGACGGTGTATAGCCTTTGCTGGTTGGAGGTTCACCAAGCATTAGTCCTATTTCACGTTGGGCCTGTATTACCCTGGTTAAGCTATCCATCAGTAGCAGTACCCGTTTTCCCTCTGATCGAAAAGCTTCAGCGATGGTTGTCGCCATTTTGGCCGCGCGTAACCTGAGTACGGGGGACATATCTGATGTAGCCACCACAACAACACTGTTTTTCAATGCTTCAGGGCCAAGAGCAAGGTCAAGAAATTCACGTACTTCTCGACTACGTTCACCGACCAGACCAATGACATTAATATCGGCATCTGAGTTGCGCGCCAACATGCCCAACAGGCTGCTCTTACCGACGCCCGCTCCGGCAAACAACCCCATGCGTTGCCCCCATCCCATTGGTAGGCAGGCATCCATGGCGCGAATCCCCAGATCCATAGGGTCGTCAATAATATGACGGAAAAATGGGTTCAGGCGTTTGCCATGCAGTGCATATGTCTGTTTTGCGGGTAGAAATGTGTTCGGTTGCAGTGTCAGACCATCCATGGGCTTGCCCATGCCATCAAGTACGCGACCCAACAGGTGTTCACTAACCTCAATGGACGGGGTAGCAGCAAGTGGTGTGATCGCATCACCAGGGGCTATGCCGCGCGTGCTACCAACGGGCATTAGTAGTGAATAATCGCCGCGAAAGCCAATCATTTCAGCTTCGATGCTGTGACCAGTGCTGCAATGGATTTTACAAGCATGTCCTATGCTTGATGGCAGCCCGGTGGCTTCCAGCATTGGACCAAGCACTTTATGTACTTTGCCGCGCACTGGAAACATATTGTTTTCAGGTCGCTGCTGCAGCACTTGCTGGCGCTGTGCCGCATCCCAAAGTGATGGTTTAGGGCTGTTGGTCATTGTGGTTAGGGCTTGATGGATCAAGTAAAGCTGGCCGTAGCGTGTTGAGATAGTCGCTTACCGCTCTAATGGGATCAATGAGAATATCCTGTTGGTTTGTGATGATTCTACAGGTACCACTTTTGACAGTTGTATCACGTGTAAGGCAGAGCATGGAGTCTTCATCTTCGAGCAGGCGGTGGAAGCTGGAATAGTCATCTGGTGAAATAGCAATACGCAGGCCTGAGCTATCAGGCAGTTGGTCTGCGGCCTGTTTGGCAATCTCCAATAATCTGTTCGGGTCAGTTTTGACGCTTTCACCAACAATAGATTCGGCTATATGCTTGGCAACATCCATGGCTGCTTCCGCGAAGGATTGTTGGATGTTATGTAACGAACTTTCGCTCTCTTTCAGTGTTTCCTGCAACGATTCAAGAATTTGCTCACCACGCTTGCGGCCCAATACCATACCAGCTTTTTCTCCTGCCAGGTAGGCTTTGTCATAGGCTTCTTTTTCGACAATTTCTGCTCTGCCTTGTACTTCTTTGAGCATGTTTTCCAACTGCTGCATGCGGTTGGTGTTGTTATTGCTTTGCGTGGCAGGTTTAGCATCAATTGATCTGTAAGGGAAAGCGCTGCTTGTGTGACTTGACGCGTTACGTTGATCTTCCGGGAATATGAGAGGAGTAAGGCTGCTCATGTCGGTTATACCATATCATCGGTACTGCTGAGTGTGATCGCACCATCATCATCCAGCTTGCGAATGATTTTGAGTACTATCTGTTGTGCATCTTCCACATCAGCCAGTTTCATAGGGCCCATGACAGACATATCTTCGCGCATGATTTCCGCTGCACGTTGCGACATATTGTCGAAGAATCTATCTCCTACCTCATCAGAGCTGCCTTTGAGTGCTTTGACAAGGTCATCGGAAGAGATGTGTTTGAGAATAGTTTGAATGTCGCGATCAGACAATTCAACGAGATCTTCAAAAATCAATAACAGGCGATCTACTTGTGCAAACAGACTCTCATCTTTATCTCGCAGTTGATCAAGAATGGGGCGAGCAACGTCCTTTTCCAGTCCCTTGAGAATATCGACCACGCTGACCATGCCATCCAAACTGATGCCGGACTCGCCTTGCATATCAGCAAGCTCTTTCTCAAGTGTTTCTTCGATATCGCGCACCAGTTCTTTTGGCACTGTATCAATTTTGGACATGCGCATCACGACCGATAACTGCATATCTTCTGGTAAAAGCGCAATCACGCGACTGGCTACACCAGAATCGATATGAGCCAGAATAAGGGCGATGGTTTGTGGGTGTTCATCGGAAATGGAATTGGCAATCATTACCGGTTTCAGGCGCGATAGTTTATCCCAAATAGTCAATGTTTTGGGGGCATTCATCTCGGATAATATGCGATCAGCACGATCATTCTCGATAGCATGGCGAAACAGAGAGACCACATCACTGTGGCCTGAACGCATTAACGGGTCTTCGGAACGATGCATTTCTAAATATTCATCAGTGACTGAATTAAGAACATCAGTTTCAATTTTTCCAAGTTCAGCCATGCGGCTGCCTAGTCGCTTTAACATTTGATCATCCATGTTTTGTACCAGGGGTGCTGAAGCATCAGGTCCAAGTGCGAAAAGAAGAATGGCGGCTTTATCTTCGCCGGTTAATTGTTTGGCTTTTTTCATGCCGGGTCTACCCATTCGCGGAATACTTTGTTGGCACGATCGGGTTCCTGATGAATACTATGTTTGACCTGATCCATATTGCCCAGACGCGACATAGCATCATTAGTGAGGTGATTCGGGTTATTTGGATCACCGGCTTTATTCGGATCATTATCATTGGCAGAAGATTCCTGAATACGCGTTGCCAGTGGGCGTAGAACAAACCAGGCGAGTAATAAAAGAGCCAGAGCTGCGAGACTGTAACGGGCGACTTGCATATAAAAGACTCTGTTTTCGGAAGCTTCCAGTGCTTCATTATCCACCACGCTCGAAATATCTACCAGTGGCATGCTCTGAACACTGACGGAGTCACCACGATCTTCATCATAACCCATCGCCCGCTCAATTAACTTTTGGATATCGGCTATTTCTGCTTTGCTTCGGGCGGTGAATATTTTTTCTCCCTTGTCATCAGCGTTGTAGTGGCCTCCGACAATGGTAGCTACAGATAGTTTGTTGATGCTGCCAAACGGAATAACACGATGTTCCTGGGTGCTGCTGATTTCATAGTTGTTCACATCTTCGGAACGTTTAGCGATATCCTCTGGTTGCGCCGCTCCTCCTACTGAACCATCTGCATTCACCCGGTTTTCACCTGGAGTATTGGAGGCGAGCCCCGGCA
>JAJFLF010000340.1 GCA_021772845.1 Mariprofundus sp. | reverse complement strand
ATCACTGCATCAATCTGTTTGCCTGCTTTCACCGTCACATTCGCAAACATATCGGGTTTGAGGGCCAGTTCAGGATTATCAAATTCCAGACGCATTTTAACCGTACGTGTTTTGGCTTCCAGATAGGGATAAATATAACTGACTACGCCGCTAAACGTTCGGCCTGGTATGCCTGCCACCTGCATCTCTGCAATATCGCCATCCCGCACCCACGGTAGATCATCTTCATAGAGATCAACAATCACCCAAACACGGGACAGATCAGCCACCATATAAAGCTCCGTATCCGGCGTAATGCGTTGCCCCTCACGCGCTCCAATTTTCATCACGATGCCATCGAAAGGAGAGTGAATATGCACCGCCTTCATAACTTTACGTGTCTCTTTCAATTTTTGGATTTGATGTGGAGGCATATCAAGCAACTGCAAACGCTCATGCGATGAACGCAGCAGACTCTGAGCACCATCACGCACATCAGGGAAAGGACTCTCCGTGAGCATATGCGCATTGTTCAGTGCCAACAGATACTCTTCCTGCGTCGCGACAATCTGGGGCGCATATATCGACATTAACATAGTGTTTCTACTCACCTTCTCACCCGCTCTATCGATAAACATTTTTTCCACCCATCCATCATATTTAGGATGCAGTCGGGTCACGCGCCTTTCATCAAAGGTGACACGCCCAACAGTCCTGACTGTGCGTGACAAGGTGGTTAAGGTGGCTGCGATAGTGCGCACACCAATATTTTGAACAACGGTTGCATTGATACTAACCAATCCGCTTACATCCGTTGAAACAGGCACTGCATCAGCATACACCGGGACATAATCCATACCCATCTCATCCTGAGTAGCGACTGGCGAGGTGATCGCCGGATTCATGGGATTGCGATAAAACAGTATGTTACCCTTCGCTTCTGCTTTGTGTTCCGCCTTTGTCGACATGGGCATCACCGATGTCTGCTGATCAGCGAACCAGTAGCCGCCCCCTGCACCAATAAACACCATCACAATTGCGGTAAATATAACTTGTTTATTCATGATTGAATTCCTTTTGAACAGTTACGCTTATGGCTGCAACTCCAATGGCAGCATCTAGCCGGGCAAGGCTCTGATTCGCCTCGGCCAATGACTTCCAATATTGGGTCTCATAATTATAGAGTGTGACCTGAGCACGCACGAGATTCAGGAAATCGACTTTATTGACCTGATACGCCGCCAACATGGAAGCCACGGTCTGCTGCGCTTGCGGAATAATGCCTGTTTTAAACAGCAGGCCTTGCTCTCTGGCCTTCTCATAATCGGCCAATGCTTGAGACAGTTCTGCCAATACTGCTGCTTTGACATCCTGAGATGAGAATTCAGTGCGTGCCAATTCCGCTCTGCGCTGATCCAACTGATGATGCTGTTTGCTGTCAGTAAAGAATGGTAAGGTCATGCTTAACTGCAGAGTGGCAAGATCCGGCCTGCTGCGATTGTTGGCAGGATTAATTCCACTGCGCACACCATAGGCCGCAGCAAGCTTAAAATCGGGATAATAATTTTTTTCTGCCAACTGCACCTGAGTTTGAGCCGACGCAATAAACTTACCCTGTTTCGACAACAGGGGGCGTGTGAGCAGTGCTTGTTTGGCCAGCTCAGATTCCACCGCCACATCCGGCAATAACTCTTCCGCCTTTTGCGGTAATATAATCGTTTCATAAGCAGAACGATTGAACAGTGCATTCAAAGCGGCAACCTCTTTTTTGCGCGCCGCTTTCAAATTAATACCAACGTTGAGTAACTTGGAGAGCTCCAGCTGTGCCAGCAACACGTCCTGCTGCAAGCCTTTACCCACTTTGTATTTGGTTTCTGCAATACGGATCAGTTGACGCAACAGCTGTTTATTGCGTTCAACCGTCTCAGTCGCACGATCGATATAAAACAGATTCCACCAGCTACCCTTCACTAGACTTGCCAGTTGTAGATGAAATTCATCCGTATCCAACATAGCGGCATCAGCCAATAGCTCAGCTGCCGATGCACGCAAAGCACGTTTACCGGGAAATGGAATGGCCTGACTGATAGCCACTTGCAACTGGCTCATGTTTTCCTGCGTGGTTGAAAAACTATCTATCGGCAAATTCAATGCATTCAGCGAGAGAACAGGATCGGGCAGACTACCCACCTGTGGTGCAATCGCGCGTACTGAGCGTGCATGCGCTCCTTGTGCAGCCAGAGCCTGATTATTGGACAGTGCCATTTTCACGGCCTGATTGGATGTTAAAACATGCTCATCAGCAGTCGCAACGTGTGAAACCAGTAGTAATAATACTATTAAGATAGAACGAGATGTAATGAAATGATGCATAGAACCCTCCTGTAATGTACGCCGCACACGGCACAACATAGATCACATCGTTAGATGTGATGTAAGAGAGGGGTTAGGTCAGATTAAAATACGTTGGTTAGTATGATAAAGGAGGGGTGAAACAAGCGGTGGACCAGTGCTCAGCGAGAGGCTTAAATCGATGCGATTTGAAACAGGTACATCAACGGATGAGCTCAAAAGCACAACTGGCATATCAATATTGAAGCTCGACACACTATTTGAAATCAGCTCATTCGGCAGATCACAATGCGCACATGTGACCATCTCATGATCTACATGTCTGGACTCGGCCATCGCAGCTTTATCACAAGCAGCATCGAAGTTTAATGTCGATTGAGAAGATAAAGCCTGAGAAGATGAAACCTGAGACTGCATTGAAGATGACATCGGCATATCCGCCGCATGCGCAATTGGCGCAATCAGACAGAAACCTGCTGCAAAAAATTGCACAGCTAAAAGCCCGATCAATAATCTGGAGAATTTCCGCATATGTCGGCCAAAATGCAACATCTGCGAACATTAGCATGATAAAAATGAAAGAACCATGAAATGTACTACTTTATGTTATTTTTATAGCGCCCCGATATCATTCAATATTCTTTTAAATGCAATACAAATAGGCAATAACCACAAAAAAAACATGTTTACATTTAAAATCAGAAATATACCTTATGAGTCGATCTGGGGAGATCTTCACCACTACATGTAGTGGCTGACAATCTAATGGAGGATGCAATCATGGATGATATGGTTCTTATAGGCGCTGCCGGTTTAGCTGTGCTGGCAATTATCTTTTTCAAAGCTCACTTACTAAATAAAAACAGCTCTAAATAACTTACACTATAAAGCCCATCCAAGGATGGGCTTTATTATTTCTAAACATCAATCTACCACCCTACTAAGGGTTGTCGCTCACGCTCTTCCAATACAACAATGAAGCTCACGGACTCACCCGCGTATCGCAAAGCGTGAAAATCTGTGGTCGTCCGGATGAGAGCGATAAGATGCGAGCATACTGATCAATATCCAGTTTTAATGATGCCGGCAAAGCAAAACCAAACACCGAAGCACTTTGCGCTAAAAGATCCGATGCAAACGCATCCGCATTACCAAACAACTTCAGCAATACCATTTCACGCAGACCCAGCGGCGGTTTAATCCACACTGAGCTGTAATCCGCCTCAATATTGGCCAGTTTTGCAGCAGCATTTTGAGCCTCTTTAAATCCACCCAATGCATCCACCAAACCCAAGCGATGTGCATCAACACCGGTCCAGACGCGCCCTTCAGCCAGTTTAGCCACTGCCTCAACAGACATTCCGCGACCATCAGAAACAATGCTCAAAAAGCGTCGATATGTATGTTTCATGGCCATCTGCATCACTTCGTTCAATTGAGGCGGCATGGATCGATCCGGTCGAATACCAGCGGCAATCGACGTTGTGCCCAAACCATCCGTATGCACACCGAGCTTCTCTAAGCCTTTTTCAAAGTTCGCCATCACACCAAAAGCACCGATGGAACCTGTAATCGTGGTAGGAGATGCCCATATCTCATCGGCCGGAGCTGCCATCCAATACCCCCCGGATGCTGCCAGACTACCCATCGATACAACTACTGGTTTACCCGATGCTTTGAGATGAACAATCGCGTTGCGAATCGCTTCAGAGGCTTGGGCGCTGCCACCAGGACTGTCTATTCTCAGCACAACCGCCTTGATTTGCGGGTTTAATCTAGCTCGCTCAATCATCTCAATCATGGACTCACTACCCACCATACCGGGAGGTTGCTCACCATCAACAATCATACCACTGGCAGTTATCACACCCACCTGCATTTTTTTAGCTACAGGCAGTTCCGATGCGGTTGCAGCGCGGTACTGATAAAAATCGATGCTCGCATAATCACTGCTACTGCCAGATGGCAAGCCCATTGCACCGGCGATATAGTTTTCTATAGCATGATAATCCGCCAACTCATCAACCAAGCCTTCAGCCTTGAACAAGGAGGCGTAATCACCATCATATTTCGCCAGGAATGTTGCCGGTTTATCCAGTAAAGATTGCAAACGCCCGGTTTTAATGCCACGCATATCTGCCACATCATCTTTATAAGCATCCCATAAAACAGACAACAGTACTTTATTGGCAGCTCTATCTGCATCTGACATATCGTTACGAATTAATGGTTCGATAGCAGCTTTGTATTTACCAGCGCGAAACAGCTGCACATCAATATGCAGCTTATCCAGTGCCGCCTTAAAATAATTACGATATATACTGAAACCCTGCAGTGCCACTACACCCATGGGATCAAGAAACACCTGATCGGCCATTGCTGCCAGATAATACTGTGATTGTGAATAGTTCGGCCCCACTGCAATCACCATCTTGCCGGAAGATTTAAACGTCGTGATTGCCCGGCGCAACTCTTGCAACTTCGGCATAGAGGTTTTTTCCATATCATTCAATTTCAATACAAGCAGACGAATACGATCATCATGCGCAGCATGTAGAATCACCTCAACCAGATCATGTAGATTTGTCTGATTTGGTGCGCTGAAACTAAAATCAAAGGGGAGTGCACCAGGAGCCGGAAGTTCAAGCTCTTCCACGATCTGACCATGTGGTTCAATCACCAGCGCAGCACTGTCAGGCACTTCAGGTTGGGCAGAAAATATTGCGGACACAAACACCAACAAAAAAACAATAAAGATGCCATTGATCAAAAAATTACGTATCCGACCAAGCCAGCAAAATAATGTGGAAAAGAACTGTTTCATAATAAATCCTATTTTACAGTGTACATATGATTAGCGCCGCAAACCGTAGCAGCAATGCGGAACGGGTACGACGTTGTGTTGCGATCGACAAGCCGTAGAGTCGCGGCACAATAGACAGGGTCAACACATTCATAAATATTTAGAAGGGTTTTAAATCATGGATTTCATACAGGCAATTGTTTTGGGGCTGATAGAAGGTGCTACCGAATTTCTGCCTGTATCCTCCACAGGCCACATGATTGTCGCCAGCCAATGGATGGCATTGCCAGACACCGAAGCAAACAAGGCCTTTGAAGTTATTATTCAACTGGCTGCCATTCTTGCAGTCGTGGCCAATTACCGCGACAAATTCAGTCTGAAATATATCGATTTATGGCTGAAGGTAGCGCTCGCATTTATCCCTATCGGTGTGGTTGGCCTACTATTTCACAAACAGATCAAAGCGATGTTCACGATCGAAGTTGTTGCACCCATGTTTATTATCGGCGGCATCATCTTCCTGATTGTCGAATACTTTCACCGCGATAAACAGTATCCGATCCAGGATATTGAGCAGATACAATACAAACACGCCTTATGGATTGGCATCGCACAAACCTTTGCCCTGATTCCCGGCACCAGTCGTGCTGGTGCATCCATCATCGGCGGCCTATTGGTTGGATTGGGGCGTAAAGCCAGTGCTGAATTCTCATTCTTGCTTGCGCTTCCCGTCATGCTCGCTGCCAGCGGTTTTGATCTGTTAAAGCATTATCAGGATTTCACTGGTACCAACTTGCTGGTTCTGGGCGTTGGTTTTGTGGTGGCGTTTATGTCAGCCTGGTTGGTGATGCGTCTGTTTATTCAATTCCTTGAACACTTCACCTTTGTCGCATTTGGTGTGTATCGTATTTTATTTGGTCTATTTCTGTTATGGATGGTCGTATAAATGGTTTGGTCTGGCATTAATCCTGTTGCCCTACAACTGGGCCCTTTAGCAATTCATTGGTACGGACTGATGTATATCGCTGGTTTCTTTGGCACCTGGTATCTGGTCCGCCGGCAGTTACAACAAGCTGGTTTATGGGAAACCACCATCTCTCGAGATGCATATGAGGGCCTCTTCACCAGCCTGATTCTCGGTGTCGTGCTCGGTGGTCGCATAGGTTATGTATTGTTCTATAATTTCAGCTATTACCTTGGTCATCCGATTGAGATTTTTTACATCTGGCAAGGTGGCATGTCTTTTCATGGTGGCATGGTTGGCCCGGTCATTGCCGGATGGTTCTACTGCAAGAAACATAAACTTCCATTTCTAGAATTATGTGACCGTTTCTTTACCATCGCTCCGCTCGGCCTGATGTTTGGCCGTTTAGGAAATTTCATCAATGGCGAACTTTGGGGAAGAGTCACTGATGTGCCATGGGCCATGATCTTTCCGCATGTCGGTCCTGAGTTGCGCCACCCCAGCCAGCTCTATGAAATGGCCCTGGAAGGCATCGTGCTATTTATCGTCATGTGGTCTTTGCGTAACAGAGAGTGGCCTGCAGGTGCACGTGTTGCCATATTCCTGATTGGTTACGCTATTGCCCGCATTATCTGCGAGAATTATCGTCAACCAGATGAACAACTCGGATTCCTGTTCGGCCCTGTCACCATGGGAATGTTGTTATCATCGACAATGATTGCCGCTGGTAGCCTGTGGCTTTGGCTGCTCTTTAAGAAACGGTAATAACTACCGCCGTCAGGCAAAACATTCCTTACTCCCCACAAAGAAAGCCCTCTAAACTATTGAAATAATAGAAGTTATACTATGGCACCAAGTATGCGAGTAACTTGCATGCAAGCTATTTCCCATTCTACAGGGACATTCGCACCCATCAGGGCTTCCAGCGCGCAGTCACGCACTGCTAAAATAGTGCCTGAGCCCATTTCTACACAACCCTTACAAAGCACTCCTGAAAAATCATCTGGTGTCTGGGAGAAAGAGTCCTTTAGCTTTTGGGATATCATTGATGCAATCAACCCACTCCAACACATCCCCATTATCTCTACTATTTACCGCAAGATCACTGGCGATGAAATGGGTTATGCCTCTCGCATAGCCGGTGACACCCTTTATGGTGGTGTGCTGGGTAGCATGGTTACCAGTCTGGTTTCTGCTGTCGCGAATGTATTTGTTGATTCCAACACGGGTAAAGATATTGGTGAGCATGTGATGGCTAGTGTGATGCCTGTCAAAACTACCCCCCCCCTCCCCCGCAAGTTCAAGTTCAAGCTCGCGTACAAGTTCCAATACAACCTACAATAACCCCACCTCCAGCCCCGCTGTCAGCTTCGGTGTCAAAACCACACACTGAAATTATCTCCCGCCCGGACCCATCAAGAGTACAGGCTGGCATTGACCAATATAAATGGCAGACAATGGCTGATGAAGTCAAGAATCGTTCAAATCATTGGGCTTAAACTGTTAATCCGTTACAAAACAGATCTAACGCAAACAACATTTAGAAACGCTTTTCACAGCGTTTACAGGTCGGAAAAAAGTCAACAACCATCACCCATCATCACAATTTTACTTGACAGATTTATAAGATGTATTCTTAATGTGTCTTATGGAAGGTGAGTTTATAACGCATCTTATAAAGATTCCGCCTTGTTATATACGGTAGAGGAGCACGCTATGAATAGTTCGATGGCAATGAAATTATTCAATATCTTACTATTTTGCACACCAATATATGTAGGGCTCACGCTCTCAATATCCGCCCACGCTGGTGGCATTGGATTATTGAAAAAATATGATTGTGCATCCTGTCACGCTTTAACAGGGCCAGCCCCCGCAACCCTGGCCGCACTGTGGCAACGCAAAGGACCTGATCTGTTTTATGCGGGCAATAAATATCGCCAGGCATGGCTTGAAACATGGTTACAACAACCAAAACGTATCCGCCCTGCAGGCATGTTCTATATGAATCATATTAAACCTGGACCCAAACGGAATATGGTTGATACATCCACATTAACAGAACATATCCAACTCAATAAAAAAGATGCCAAGGCCATTGCAGCAACCTTGGCCAGCATGAAAACCCACACAGCACTTATTCAGGCAGAAAAACACGACGCCAGCATTTCGCCCGGGCCGCTTGGCGAAATGCTGTTTGATAAAATTTACGGCTGCATGGCCTGCCATCAAATCGAACCGGGCTTCGGCGGCATGTCAGGAACTGAGGTCTACACAGCAGGCAAACGCCTCACACCTGAATTCATGTTAAGCTATATCCGTAACCCACAAGCATGGGATCCAAAAATATGGATGCCAAATGCCCACCTGCCCGACAACAACAAACAAAAGCTGGTGAATTACATCATCAAACTGTCCAAGGAGAGCAACGATGAATAAATATCTCCTTATGATGCTATTGGCGATCACATCAATGTGCCTACACTCCCCCGCTGTGAATGCCGAATCCGCCAAAGATAATTACCGCACCTACTGCATGCAGTGCCATGGCATGACAGGTCTTGGCATGGGAGTGAATATTCAGGATATGTCTGTACAACCACGCGACCATACTGATGCCAAAGCTATGGGCACACGTACCGATGTAGAACTGTTTAAAGTCATCAAAGAGGGTGGGCTTGCCATTAGCAAGTCATCTCTGATGCCACCGTGGGCCGACACACTCACTGATCAAGAGATCCATGATCTCGTCAAACACCTTCGCACACTTTGCAATTGCGAGTACAGCACCAAGTGACTCTGAGGGAGTCCTTAAACCGAATTCACACGCTACACACGTGAATCAGCATGCCCACGGGCACAAAAAAATGAGGAGAACAATATATGAGTCTATTAAAAACAAGCATACTTTCATGTGCTGCTGCAGCCATTGTTGTAGGTGCAAGCGTACCTGCAGCTCTCGCTAAAACTATTGCAGTAACCATGACCGCAATGGAAAATGAAGTCGTCATCAATAACAATGGCGACAAATACCCAGCCTGGACCTTTGATGGTGCGATTCCGGGTAAAGTTGTACGTGTTACTGAGGGTGACACCGTTGACTTTACTCTGATCAATCCTAAGAAAAACAAAA
>JAJFLF010000339.1 GCA_021772845.1 Mariprofundus sp. | reverse complement strand
TCCCTTTTTTTTGTTGTGCTTATGTTTTATGAGGGTCTAATATGAGTTTAATTTAACTACTGTTTAATTTAACGTTTATAATTGCTTGAGTTGTTAATAAAAATAAGTCAGTCTGGCGACCTGAATTTATTTAGGGATATTCCTAATGCTGGGAGGCATATATGTTAGGTGAATTTATTGAAGCATCCATTGATTTTACAAATGCCGATGTTTGGAAAATGTATGGTGTACTTACTGTTGTATTTTTCGCGATTGCTATAGCTATGTTTAAAGCATCACTGAAAGACGATTAAGTTAATTAATATTTAATATAAAAGGGAGGATTGGAATGAAGCGTTTAATGATGTTAATCAGTGCTGCTGCACTGCTGAGCGTAAGCTGGACGGCTACATCTGCTGTAGCTGGGATTCATGATGGAGTAGGGCACGGTGTCGGTAATGCTGCTAAAGGTCGCATTATTTATGATAGTGGTCTAGGCGATGATGTTCCTGCTTGTGCTGGTTGTCATGGGACTGGGGGAATGGGTTCTGATGAAATGAGCACTCCTCGTCTTGCGTATCAGGTTAGAAAGTATATCTGGAAGCAGTTGGAAGATTTTGCTTCTGACAAGCGTATGGATAATGCGATGTACCAGATGAATGATATTGCGAAAGCTATGACCAGGGAACAACGTCGTGACGTTGCTGCTTATGTACATACTTTGAAGACTCCAACATTGGGTTCTGATCTGGATGCCATGCGCAAGGATGGCGAAGATATTGGTAGTGTGCATAAAGGTAAAATCATTGCGGAATACGGTTTGCCGGATCACGGTGTGGCAGCATGTATGAGTTGTCATGGATTCCACGGTCGTTCTGCGGGTAATATGTACCCAGCAATCGGTGGTCAGAAATACAACTACCTGAAGCATGAGCTGGAAGCATTCCGTTTGGGTGCGACTACGCCTTCATCTGAAGATGAAAGCGCTCGTGATAACGATCATATGGCACAGATGCGTAAAGTTGCTGCTCACATGACTGATGAAGATATTGCTAACGTTGCGGCGTTCCTGACAGTTTCTCGTCCTTCAACTGCTGGTAACCCGTCTGCACCACGTCATTGATCTGAAATAATCATTGGTTAGATAAAATGGGGGGCTTTGGCCTCCCATTTTTTTTGTTTTTTTGTGGGGCTGTAACTATGAGTGATGTCGCAGCGGGCTTTGTCTATATATAATGTTATGAACAACAAAAGGGAGGCTATGCCTCCCTTTTGTTGTTGCTTAGTAAATGTTGCTGCGGCCTGTCTGTGGCTGATTAAAGAGTTGTTGGGTTAGTGTGTTTATTTGTTCTTTGCTTTGTGGAACTCAACAGGTTCTTCATCCGGAAATCTTACAGTGATGGTGTTATCGAAGATCTCAGATGTGTTGACTAGCAGAGGGCCGCTCCAGAATCCGCCCAGTGCAATGCCGATGGTGTGCTCTTTAATGCCGGAGTATGGCGAGATGAGTTTTACTGGTGGTTTGTTTTTTGGTAATACGATTTTGGCAGTCTCATCACGGTAAAAGCGGATTTCACCACTGTTGTTGCTATTTACCCATAGTCCAGACAGTTGTTGATTGACGGCTTCATCGATGGGTGTATCGGTAGACTGAAGGCAGCCGGAGATCATCAGGCCTGAAAGTATCATGTAAGCACTTTTGTTCATTATTTTCTCCGTGTTTTTGTTTGGTGGCCGGCAATGCTGAGGTGGTCATTGTCGATGTTCTTGAGAATGGTGACGGTCTCATTGCTGAATCCATGCTCATGTTGAACGGCTATGGTGTATATATAAAAGTCACCGCTAAAACGCGGGTCTTTGCTTTTGGATGAGATGTTGAAGGAAAGAATTTTACCTAAGGAGTGTTGAGTGTCTGACATCTTTTTTTGCCATACCGCTCTGGGTTGGCTCTTGAAAAAAGATGGGTCGAAAAGCTTTTGTGCTGCATCCCACTGTTGCATTTGAATGGCCTGGTGAAATTGATTTAGCAGTGCATCGGCCTGTAGCTGTTTGTCTGCCTGGGTAAGACAGGACGTTAGCAGGAAAAGTGTTGTGAAGATGGCGATCAGGCGATTGAACATGATGGGCTCCTAGTTGCAAAGATAGGTTGATAGCGGATAATGCCGAGCCTATGACAGATGACAGCAAACACCCACTAAAAACTGGCGAAAAACTCCTCTTTATAGTTGCAGGTTTATTTATACTTTTTGCATCGATTGCCTTTGCTATCATGCAATACCTCATGGCAACGAGTGATACACCTATTTTCGATCAGAGCACGCACTATGATCTCAGTGAGAAAGGTCATCAGGGTTCATTGATTTTTAGAGAGAGTGCCTGTACCGAATGTCACCGTGCCATGCGTGGCGGAACCAATATGGGTAATAATCTTGACGGTATTGGTAATAAGCGCGGTTTAAAGTGGATTGAAGATTTCTTGAAAGATCCTGAATCCGTGTATGGGCATGTGACCATGGATCATGGTCCAAAACCCAAGCAGGCTTTTTATGTGGCTGAAATGTCTGATCATGATCGGCATCTGATGGCAGTATTCTTGTCAGAGTTGATCTCTGAGCAGGGCTCTGCTTCTTCGCATATTCCACCTAAGGGTGATTCACCCTTTATTGATTCCATGGTAAACACCTGGGCTCCGGATGAATGGAAAGATAAATATAAAGATGTTCGTGAAAAAGAGACCGATCCAGTGATTGATTCAATGATCGATTCAAATAAAGAAGTAATAACAGGAGATAAATAATGCAGCGCCAGCCTTGGGAAGATCCGGAATATATCAAATATACCCTGTGGTTCGTATTTGCATGTATTATATATAGTATTATTGGTTTTACGTGGGGAGCCTTGATGGGAGGTATTCACGAATTCAGGCATTTTGTAGATCATCGTTTGCATGGTAATCTGATTGTTCGCGCGCATACGCATATTAATCTGCTGGGTTGGGTAGAAATGGCTATTTTTGCAGCGGTATACTATATCGTGCCTCGCTTGGTTCAGCGTCCAATTTACAGTATGAAGTTGGTGAAATGGCATTTCTGGATTCATAACTTTGGCTTGATTGGCATGGTGGTGTTCTTTACGGCTGCTGGTGTGGCTGGCGGTATTGCTTCCGAGCATGTGTCACCTGCTGAGGTTGAAGCTATTGTGAAACCATGGCTCGCAACCATGGGCATCTTTG
>JAJFLF010000338.1 GCA_021772845.1 Mariprofundus sp. | reverse complement strand
ACTGTTAACGGAGCAGATCGGACGCCTGGTTTCCCATGCTCCACAATATGTGCAATCGATGCGCGAAATGTTGCAACAGTTACAGGCCAACCATGCAGAATGGATTAATCCTCTCTATATCCAGAAATTGATTGCAGCTGTTGCAGCGCAATTGCAGGAGTGGGGCGGAAGTTTATTATCATTTTCTATCGCTTCTATTCCGGGCATGATTACCCTGTTGGTTTATGCTGTACTGGTGCCGGTGATGGTGTTCTTTTTTCTGAAAGATAAAGAGCTGATCATCGTCTGGGGACAGCAGTTCTTGCCAAAAGATCGTACTTTGCTGCAGCGCGTATGGTCGGAACTGGATACGCAGATTGGCAATTATATTCGTGGTAAGTTTTGGGAAGCTTTTATTGTTTCCGTAGCCATGTGGCTGGTGTATTGGTGGATGGGTCATGAGTATGCGCTGTTGCTGGCGGTGTTGACCGGTATTTCTGTCTGGATTCCATTTGTTGGTGCTGCGGTAGTTACTTTTCCAGTTATTTTGTTGTCATTTTTTCAGTGGGGTTGGACAGATACCATGGCATATGCAGTGCTGGCATACGCTATTGTACAGACCATCGATGCAAATGTTGTGGTGCCGTGGTTGTTCTCTGAAATAGTGGATCTGCATCCGGTTGCTATTATTGTTGCGATTCTGATGTTTGGCAGTCTGTGGGGCATTCTCGGTGTGATTATTGCCATACCCATGGCGGCATTAGTGAAAAGTGTGGTTTCGATAGTGCTGGAAAGGCGATCAGATAGTGTGATCGTGGAAACAGAGTTAGATTGACAGGGGCTGGGTGGCTTTTAGCTTGCCCGCCTTATATTTGATGAAGCCGTAAAAAGTCCATGTATGGCCTTTTTACTTTCGGAAAGCGAAGTTGCGAATTCACTTTCCTTACAAATTAATAACTTGCAGAGCAGGCCATTGATTTGCGCACCCATCCATGGGTGCAATGATGACGCTTACAACGTCATCATGTTTGGCCCAACACGTTGAATTGTGAAAAGAGGATTAGAGCATGAATGATAAAACATCTAAAAAGGTTACTGTGATGCCTGAAGAGAATGCACCACTGAAAGAAGAGATGGATGAACTCAAGCGTGAGATGCGTTCGGCGAAATGGTCCGATTGGCTTCAATCACATCAGAAAGAGATTACTGGTGCAGTAGTAGGCCTGGCGATTGTATTGATGCTCAGTGGATTGTGGATTGAGAGAGAGCGTTCACAAAGTGAAACGGCTGCAACCTTGTATCAGCAGGCGATCAATGCAATTGATAACAATGAAAAACAAGCTTTGTTTGAGAGTGTGATTAAACAGTTCACTTCTAACAGTTATGCAGCACTTGCAAGCATGCAATTGGCTCGTGTAGATCAGGCCAATGCTGAAAAACATCTGCAGAGACTGCTTCAGCATGGCAAGGTCATGGAAGAGTGGGCTTGGCAGGCACGTCTGGATTTGGCTGAGATTAAAATTGCCAAAGGTGATAAAGCTGCTGCAAAAGTGTTGCTAGAAAAGATTGTCGGTAAACAATATCAGCAGCTGCGTTATTATCTGTTGGCCACATTGGCAGATGATGCGGCTGAGAAAACAACATTGCTGCAGAAAGCTTTGGATGCTGAATCTAATGATGCCGTGCTAAAACAGAAGATTGAAACCTTGCTGCCACAGCAAGCGGCCTGATTCAGGTTTGTTGATGTCGCTACCTATGCGCAGTTCCCTTATCGCGATCTCCAGTGTAATGATGTTGTCTGCCTGTTCGACGATTTCATCGCTGTGGTCCGATCAAACAGAAGTTG
Source organism: Mariprofundus sp. (assembly GCA_021772845.1). GTDB lineage: Bacteria > Pseudomonadota > Zetaproteobacteria > Mariprofundales > Mariprofundaceae > Mariprofundus. Next base: position 1,202 of record JAJFLF010000338.1, on the reverse strand, counting down.
AAACCTCAAAACCACAGAGTGCTGAGTCAAACAATGGCCCCAGTGTTCAGGCTATCCGCACTGATGTTGCTGCCGCGACTGGCCCGATTGATCTGTTGTGGAGTAACAATGTAGATCAGCGCAGGCCAGCTTCTGCATTGGGTTTTAGTGTGCCTGCTGCTGTTCAGACAGCACAGGGTGAGCGTATTGTTATCGGTGGTCAGGATCGCCGCGTACGTATCTATGATACGCAGGGCAGTGAGCTAAATCGTATCGCATTGAAAGATTCCTGCGAATCAGCTGCGCTGCAGCTGTCGAACGGCCTTGTCGTTGTCGGTGATCTGGGTGGTACGATTTACGGACTCGATATTGAGCAGGCTAAAGTGACCTGGTCAGTGAATCTGTCATCAGCTCTGATTGGTAGTCCGGTTGCAATAGATGATGGCTTTATTGTTCAGACATCGAATAATCAGCTGTACCGCTTTAGTAATGACGGTAAAAAAATATGGAGTTACTCAGATGCCCTGGGTGGTTTGAGTCTGCATTTAAGCCCCTCTCCTGTGATATATAAAGAGCGTGTCTATGCTGCACAGAGCAATGGTGATGTAGTCGCGCTGAAAGTAGATAATGGTAGTTTTATCTGGAAACGTCAGTTGTTATTGAGTAACAAAGCATCGGTGATGAGTGAGTTGAAAGTGCCTGTAGCTCAGCCATTGGTAATCACCGCTGAGCAATCCGGTCGTGATGAGGATGTATTGTTGGTGTCTGTATTCCAGGGTGAGTTGTCATTCTTGTCATTGCAGGACGGCAGTACATTGAGTAATCGTAAGATATCACTTAAATCTGCACTTATATTGATCGGTGATCAGGTGTTTGTTGCTGATACATCTGGTGCGTTAAGTGCATTGAGTGCATTGGATGGTCAAACGATCTGGAAGAAACAGTTGGGCGATGGTGAGTTGACCGGCCCGGTATTATGGCAGGGAAGTCTATGGGTTGCAGATGATCAGGCCACTGTTTACCGCCTGAGCCAGAGTGGAAAATTATTAGCCAGCAGAGATCTGGATGGGCGTATTGATCGTTCTCCTGTCGCTGGTAAAAACGGTATATTGGTGCGCAACAATCTCGGTTCCATGTACATGCTGCGTTAAAGCGTAGCTGGTAGGTATTATTTTGACTGAAGAGATGAATGAAAAGATCACTGCGCAAATCGGTGAGCACAA
>JAJFLF010000337.1 GCA_021772845.1 Mariprofundus sp. | reverse complement strand
ACGATGAAATTGGCATGCTTTTCGGAAATGCGCGCGCCACCAATGCTAAATCCTTTTAATCCGGTCGCTTCAATCAAACGCGCGGCATGATCGCCATCCGGGTTTTTAAATACTGAGCCGCAATTCGGTTGTGCTAGCGGTTGTGTGGCAGAACGACGGCTGCGCATGGTGCGCATGCGTTCACGAATCTGTTCAGGACTATCCGGATGCAAGGTGAAACTTGCAGATATAACAATGCTACCGGCTGGCAGATCAGTGTGGCGATAGCTGAAATTCAAACCTTTAGCATGAATGCTCTCTACATCACCATTAGGCAGCAACACTTCAATTTCTATCAAACAATCAGATACCTGTTGCGCAAAACAACCTGCGTTCATGGCCACACCGCCACCAATATCGCCGGGAACAGTGGCCATGAATTCGCAGCCGCTTAAACCATGATCGGCGCACTGGCGAGCAAGGCGCCCCATACGAGATCCTGCTTCAGCGCGCACAGTGAAACCATCAAATTCAATACTGTTGAGATCACTTAAGTCGATGACCAGACCGTCATAACCGGTATCCTGAATGAGCATATTGCTACCCCGGCCAAGTGGTAAAATACGCAGATCGGCAGGGCATAAGAGCATAGCATCAATCACGGCAGCACGATTCTCCGGTCTGAAAAACCAGCGTGCGGTACCACCGACTGCCAGCGTGGTATGGCGTGCCATGGATTCATGTTCAATGAGTGTGCCAAGCAGGCTGATCTGTTTGATCCAGTCATCTGTTTGTACGGTAGGGATGGCTGGATTCATGCTGCCCCCCCCTCACGAAGTTGGCTGGCCAGACTGCCAATAGAGCCTGCTCCCATCATCAATACGATATGGCCGTCTGCTAATGCTCTATTCGCCAGATTACGACCATCATCAAGGTTTCTTAACAAAGAAACACCGCGATGACCGCGGGCGATCATGCCTTCTTGCATACATGCACTATCCACGCCTTCGATAGCTGATTCACTGGCGGCATAAATAGGTAGTAACGCCACTTCATTGGCCGCATCAAATGCACCCATAAATTCATCCATTAAATCACGTGTGCGTGTGAAACGATGTGGTTGGAAAATCGCCGTGATCTTATGCTCCGGCCAGCATTCTCTAGCTGCTGTTAATGTCGCCATCACCTCTTTTGGATGGTGGGCGTAATCATCAACCAGAATTCCATCGCCTATTGCTGTGCGCTGGAAACGCCGTTGAATACCTTCAAATGATGCTAATGCGTCACGAATGGTTTCAATTTCAATGCCCAGATCCAATAGCACAGCAATCGCAGCCAATGCATTCTCGGCATTATGACGTCCCGGCATAGGTAGGCGGAAACTGCCCAGATTACCGAATTCACGACTGGCGGCGGTAAATATTTGACCGCTGCTGTCTGCTTGTGTGTGTAGCAAATGGATATCTGCCTGCGGGCTGCTTCCATAGGTGGTGACAGGTTTATGTAATGAGGCTCTGAGCGCTGACACATTGGGGTGTTCATGGTGCAGCACGACACGCCCATAAAATGGCACCAGGTTGACGAACGTAACGAAGGCCTGCATCAATGTTTCGAAGTCGCCATAATGATCCAGGTGTTCGGGATCAATATTGCTAACGACAGCAATGGTAGGAGACAAACGCAGGAATGAACCATCGCTTTCATCCGCTTCTGCCACCAGCCAGGGGCTGGCGCCGAGACGGGCATTATTGCCACAGGCGGTTAAACGGCCGCCAATCACATAGGTTGGGTCCAGACCAGCTGCTTCCATGCCATGTGCAATCAACGAGGTCATGGTGGTTTTACCATGGCTACCTGCTACTGCGATGCCCTGCTTCATGCGCATCAATTCAGCTAACATATCGGCACGCGGAATGACTGCGACGCCACTCTTCTGAGCGGCAACTATCTCCGGGTTATTCTGATCAATGGCCGATGAGACAACCACAACCTGAGCATCACCGAGATTTTCTTTCCGATGTCCGACAAAGACATTAATACCAAGCTCGCGCAAACGTTTCACATTCGGGCTTTCAGCCGCATCACTGCCCTGCACATTAAAACCCTGATTATGTAACAGCTCTGCAATACCGGACATACCGATACCACCAATGCCGATCAAATGGATGCACTGGACACGTGTTTTCATGCATGCACCCCCTTGTTTTGCTTTTGTTTTGGTAGATGCAACAGTAGGCCCGGAAGATATTCTCCCAGCACACGCAGCTGGTTCTCGCGCGCATCATATGGTGCTACTGCCTGGGCTGCCTGACTCATTCGTTTTAACAGGCCGGTATCAAACAGATGGGCATCAATCTGTTTTGCCAGTGTTTCTGTAGTTAATGATTTCTGATTCAATACCAGTGCAGCACCGGCATTGGCCAGAGCATTGGCATTATGGCGTTGATGATCATCGGCAGCGTGAGGAAGGGGCACAAACAGGGTGGGCACTCCACAGCATGCCGCTTCACTGACTGTCATCGCTCCAGCACGCGCAACCATCACATCACCACTGGCATAAAAGTCCACCATATCATCACAGAAAGGAAGCACTTCTGCTTTGATGTTCGCTTCTGCATATATCTCAGTCACCGCTTGTAGTTTCTCTCTGTCCGCGCCAACAATATGGGTGACGGCAAATTCACGCCCTTCACGCATTAACAGCTGACAGGCTTCGGGTACGGTTTGATTTAAAATCAATGCACCTTGTGAACCTCCCAATACCAGTAAACGTGGTGGGGTATGGTTTTGCCAGCGGGTGGCAGCAATATGTTCGCGCACAATATTGCCAGTCACAATGCTGTGGACGTGCGAGTGCATATGCTCAGCTGCCTCAGAAAAGCCCAACATGATACAGCGACAAAATCGGGCCAATGTACGATTGACCAGTCCGGGCATGGCATTTTGCTCATACAATACGACAGGGACGCGGCTAATCAAGGCAGCGACAACACCGGATATGCTGGCATAACCGCCAACACCGACCAACAGATCGGGACGCTGGGTCTTCCAGGAACGACGAATCGTAAGTACGGCTTTTGGTAGCTCCCACAGTAATACACGCAGACGTTGCAACAGACCTGCACCTTTTACACCATGCATGGCCAATAGTTGCACCTTCTCACCGCGTTCAGGCAACAGTTTTGCTTCGAGCCCGCGTTCAGCACCAATAAAGTTCACTTCTAGCTCAGGCCATTTTACGCGCGCAGCATCAGCCAGTGCCAGTGCAGGCATGACATGGCCGCCAGTGCCGCCACCAGCAATACAGAGAACAGGAGCGCGACTCAAAACAGGTGCTCCAGGCCATCATCTACAGGCTGGGTGCGTCGTGGTGCGCTTGCTGCTGCTTTGGGCGCAGCTGTTTTACGTTTGCGACTTGTTGTGGCGCGTTTCTCATGGCGCTTATTGCCAGGCATATGGCGTTGAATAGACAGGACCAGCCCCATCAGGATGCATTCACCGAACAGGGCGCTGCCACCATAAGATACAAACGGCATCGGCATACCCTTGGTTGGTAACAGACCCATGGCTGCGCCAAGATTAATCATCAGGGCTGTACCTAACATCATCACGCAGCCGATAATCAGCAGGCGCGAGAACATATCCTCTGAGTGGATCGCCAGCCAGATGGCCCGGCCAAGCAAGAGTGAAAAGACAATAAGCAGACTTATAATACCTGCCAATCCCAATTCTTCGCCAATGCTGGCGGAGATGAAGTCTGTAAACACTTCGGGTAGATAGAATAGTTTTTGTACACCCTGACCAACACCTGTTCCAAACAGGCCGCCGCTACCAAAAGCAATCATAGACTGAATCAACTGATAGCCGCTGCCATAGGGATCACTCCAAGGCTCCAGGAAGCTGGTCAAACGCTGCATACGATAAGGAGCAGCAACCATTGCGATACCGGCGATAGGTACAAAGGTAAGCAATAACAATGACATATGACGAATAGGAACACCGCCAACAAACCACATGGCAAAACAGACAGTGGATAGTAGAACGGCACTGCCGAAGTCAGGCTGAAGCAATAACAGAGACAGGGATATGCCCAGCACTACCAGCATTGGCGCAAGGCCTGAGGCAAAGTGCTTCAAACGCTCGGGATAGGAGCTCATATAATAGGCCATGTATATGATGACAGCCGGTTTCAACAGTTCGACGGGTTGTAGTGTGAGTCCGAACAGTGAAAACCAGCGTTGTGCACCATTGATTTCCCGACCTAGGCCAGGGATCAACACAGCAATCATCAATAGCACGCCGCAGCCAAGCAATGGCACTGCAATCGCACGCCACCAATTCACATCAACGCGGGATAGGCTCCACATAATGATCAGGCCGACAGGAATATAGATCAACCAATGGCTAATAATGCGTAGCGGGTCACCATAACGTACTTCAGCGACACTGATGCTGGTGCTGTAGACCATTAAGATACTGAAGCTTAACAGTGCGACAACGCAGCCGATCAAAATCGGATCCAGAGGGGCCAGGGTCTTTGTTACCGGCTTACTCATGAGGCTTGTCCACTTTCAAGTGCTTCAACTGCAGCCGTAAATTCATCGCCGCGCTGCATATAGTTTTTAAATTGATCCTGACTTGCTGCTGCTGGAGAAAGCAATACAGGCACGCCGCTTTGTGTCTGTGACGCCTGTTTTACTGCCTGCTGAATCGTTTTGACAAATTTACAAGAGACACCAGCCAGCTCGGCCAATTCGACAAAGGGTTTCGCATCGGTGCCAATAATAAATATTTGTTCCACATGGTTAGCCACGGCAGATTTTAACGTCATGACATCCAGGCCTTTACGCAGACCACCGCAAATCCAGATCACCTGATGAAAAGAGGTTAATGCAGCATTAGCAGCATCAGGGTTGGTGGCTTTGGAATCATTGTACCATTCGCGGCCCTTAACAATGCCAATCGATTGCAAGCGGTGCGGCAATCCTCTGAAAGAGGTCAGAGCTTGACGAATGACACTGGCAGTGAGGCCATAATCGGCGGCAGCCTGTGCAGCTACAGCAAGATTCAAGTGCTGGTGCATACCTTGCGCTGGCAAGTCATCGGATATGATATAATGCGCAACATCATAATGATGCCAGAACAGATGCCATGAACCATCGTCATGCAATTGCACGCCTGAATCCAGTGTATCAGATGGGCCTATGCCAAAGCGGCGCACAAATACACCACGTACTTTCAGTGTATTAGCCAGATCATCCCAGTGCTCCTCTACTGGCAGCATGGCTTTATCACCTTCGCCTTGCAGTGCAGAGATTCGTAGTTTGGCTGCTTCATATGTTGCCATGTCGCGGTGCATATCAGCATGATCAGGTTGCAGATTGAGTAGAGCAGCCCATTTCGGATGAACAGGATTGGCGCGCTCAATTTGAAAACTGGAGAGCTCAAGAACAACACGTTGTGGATCAGCACCGTCAATCAGATCAAGCATGGGCGTGCCAATATTTCCACCAGCTTCAATACCGCCGGGCAATACGTCCAACATGGTGCTAATCAGGGACACGGTCGTTGTTTTGCCATTGGTGCCGGTGATGGCAATTAAATCGCCCCGGTATTGCTGTGCAAACAGTTCCAGATCACCATACATTGGCACATTGGCCTGGCGCACAGCTTGCAATACAGGGTGATTCCAATTCACACCGGGGCTGACAATGATGCGGGCAAACTGTTTTAATAGATCAGCATTGAACTGGCCAATATGGAGTTTGAGCTGCTGTTCATCAAATATGGTCATATCTATAGATGCACTTTCAGATTCATCGAAAGCAGTGCAGTCAACACCTTGTCCGATAAGAAAGCGCGCTACAGCCTGGCCTGTTTTACCCATGCCAATAATCGCCGTTGCAGCAGCGCTATCCGGCGCTTTAGCCGGTGAGGAATTTGTATGTTTTACAGGCGTCTTCATCTGATCTTCAAGGTGGATAGAGCCACCAATGCTAAAATAATGGAGATGATCCAGAAGCGCACAATGACCTTAGGTTCCGGCCAGCCTTTCAACTCATAATGATGATGGATCGGTGCCATGCGGAATACACGTTTACCGGTCAATTTAAAACTTGCTACTTGTACCATCACGGATACTGCTTCCAATACAAACAGACCACCCGCGATAGCCAATAAGAGTTGTTGATGCACTGCACAGGCTACGAAACCCAAAGCGCCACCAAGCGCTAGAGCACCTACATCGCCCATAAAGACTTGCGCGGGATAGGTGTTGAACCAGAGGAAGCCAAGGCAACTGCCGATCAGAGCGCCGCAAAATACTGCCAGTTCTCCAGAGCCTGGAACAAATGGGATCATTAAGTAAGCTGAGAATTTGGCATGTCCAGCTAGGTAGACGACTACAGCCAGAGCACTGGCCACCATGAATGTAGGGGCCACAGCCAGTCCATCCAGTCCGTCAGTCAAGTTGACCGCATTGGATGATCCCACTAGTACAAATAGGACGAACACCACGTAGAACCAGCCCATATCCCATTGCATATTGAAAAACGGTATATCGACAATCGGGTCAGTCATGATCATCAATCCGCCTGCAGCGATGCCGCCAAACAGGCATTGTAATAATAGCTTCCAGCGACCAGCTAAACCTTTGGGATCGTGACGAATAATTTTCAAATAATCATCCCACCATCCGATCAGGCCATAACCCAGTGTCACTAGTAGCGCTAACCAGATGAATCCGTTGGTGAGGTCGGCCCATAATAGCGTAGTGATGGTTAAGGAGAACAAAATGAGCAGGCCACCCATGGTCGGCGTACCCTGTTTGATCAGATGTGTTTGTGGCCCATCATTACGAATAGGTTGCCCTTTACCCTGATTGAGTTTTAACCAGCGGATAAAAAATGGTCCCAATACCCAGCACAGTACTAAAGAAGTAACCAGAGCGTATACGGTACGGAAAGTAATATATTGGAACAGATTGAAGAATGAATATTGATCAGCCAGTGGGTATAGGAGGTTATAGAGCAAGTGCAGCCTCCTGTTTGCGCAAGAGTTGTACGATTTTTTCCAGCGCCATGGAGCGAGATGCTTTGATCAAGATGGTGTCCTCAGAGCTAAAGGAAATATCCGCCAGTGCCTCAACAGCTTCATCGGCAGTGGCAAACCAGTCTGCCTGAGGATGGGATGCCGCCAGCGCATGCATGTGAGCCCCGATGAGGTAGATGCTATCCACACCGCTCACATCCAGGTTCTTATGGGCTGATTCAGATATTTCACCGAGCTCGGCCATATCACCCAGAATGGCAATTTTATTACTCTCAAGTGCACATAGCGTATCAATGGCCGCTTGCATGGAAACTGGATTGGCATTGTAACAATCATCAAGAATGACACAGTCATTTTTACCCACAGAGGGCTGCAAACGCCCGGAAGATGGTTGCCAGCCTGCAATGGCGTTGGCGACTCGCTCTAAAGATACCTGCTGATGATTGGCATTCAGATGACGCAGCATAATGGCGGCAGCAAACGCGAGATTGGAGGCCCAGTGCGCTGCCGGTAGTGCTAATGCGATCGATGCGTGCTGATCATGGTATGTCAGTTGTAAATCACAGCCGTTTAGCTTCCAGCTGACCTGACCACCGTCATTTTGATCATCATAAGAACGATCAACAGCGAGACTCTGTTCGGGTAGTTTGATATGATTGGCTTTTAGCAATGCTGTAACACCGGCTCCCAAAGCACACCATTGTGCACCTTCCAGTAATAGTGCTTTTTCACGAATCACACCTGAGAGGCCGCCAAGCCCTTCTGAATGAGCAGCGGTGATACCGGTCAGTACGGCAATATCTGGTTGTACAATTGCAGCCAATCGAGACATTTCACCTGTTTCGCTGATGCCACATTCAATGATGGCGATATCAGCATCTTCAGGCACGGCCAACAGTGTTTGCGGCACGCCTATCAAATTATTGAGATTGGCATGTGTTGCGGCGACATGAAACCCCAGCTCCGCAAATCCCAATTCAAGGATGGAGCGCAGACTGGTTTTGCCGTATGAACCGCTGATGGCGATGACGGTGGTATCTGTTAAGCGCAAGCGCCATGCATGGGCAATATCACCAAAGGCTTGCAGGGTATCGTTTACTTCAAGCACGCTGTTATCTAGATCCAACTCTGACCATAAACGCACACCTTCAGCATCGCCAATCAATGCCAAAGCCCGATCAGTTACGGATGCAGCAAAATTATGGCCATCAAAATGAGGTCCACGCAGAGCCAGAAATGCCTCTCCAGCCTGAAAGTCACGGGTATCCGTCATCACCTTGTGCAGGGACTCCGGTATCGAGCCGTGCCAGTGGCCGGCTGTAGCGCGCTGTAAGTCAGCACCGCTTAATTTCATCTGTTGCTTTCCTCGTGTCTTTTGTGCAGATACTTTTCTGCCATGCTGGCATCGCCCCATGGCAGGCGCTGTCCAGCGATGTCCATGTAAGCTTCGTGACCTTTACCGGCAATCACCAACAGATCGCCATCTTGTATGGCGGCAATAGATTCTGCGATGGCCAGTTCCCGGTCCAACTGTAGATGTACTTCAGCTTGATAAGGCTGATGTGTACCGGGCTGGCGCATGCCGGCTTCAATTTCGGACGCAATCACAGCAGGCACTTCTCCGCGCGGATTATCAGATGTGATCCACACCACATCAGCCAGATCAACGGCGATTTCACCCATTTTCGGACGTTTTTCCCGGTCACGTTCACCGCCACAGCCAAACAGCACAATCAGACGCTTGCGCGTCAACTTGCGGGTGGCTTTCAGGCAGCTCTCCAGCGCTTCCGGTGTATGGGCATAGTCGATGTAAACTTGCCCCAAACCTGCATCAAGCTCCTGCATGCGGCCTGGAGGGGCACTGATATTACGCAACAGAGCAGGCAAATCCACCAGTGGAATTGCCATAGATACCATCAGCGTTAATGCAACACAGGCAACATTCTCAGCATGGAAGTCACCGAGAGGGATATCTTCAATAACAACCTCTTCATCACGGCTTTTCAGACGTAACAAACCAGGCAGCTCCTGCTCCCAGGCCAGATCAACATCATCGCGGAACAGGCCGTGACCATACCAACAGGCTTGTTCGGGGGCATATTCCCGGATATCAGCATGATCGGCATTGGCAATCACATTACCGCCATGTGATGCCGTCTGCTGAATAAATTTAGCTTTGGTCGCAAGGTATGGCGCATAACCACCATGATCCTGCAAATGATCGTGCCCCATATTGGTCCATATGGAGGTGTTGAAATCGAGACCGGCGATGCGTTCCTGAGCAATGCCATGGGATGATATTTCACAGGCAACGGAATGCACATCAGCCAGACAGGCGGATGCCAGCATAGCATGCATCGTCAACATAGAGGGCGTGGTATTGCCGATATCGCGAATGTCATTGTTATCACGCATCCAGCCAAGCGTGCCACAGCTCCAGACAGGTTGCGCCTGAAAGCGGGCCAAAGCTTCGCGCAGCATCCAAGCCACGCTGGTTTTTCCATCGGTACCAGTAACACCGTAATAGTGGCTTCCTGCACCTTCGGTGTGAAACATTCGGCGTAGCAAAAGACCTGCTTGCAGCATGGTATCCAACTGCAATATCGGTAAATCGGTTTCTACTTTCATGCCGACAGCAATGATGGCTACGGCACCTTTAGCCTCTGCTGCGGCTGCATATTCACTGGCTTGTTCCTGGCTGCGAGGTAAGCACAACAGTGCATATCCAGGTCTGGCAAAACGAGAGTCATCACATATGCCCAGGATGCTGATATCTTCTTCAGATGAGTTTTCGCCAAGGTTGATATGGCCAAGTTTATAAGCCAGGTCGACCAGGGAAAAACCATGCTCTAGTTCGGTGGCACGTGTTTGCGCCGACTGTTTCAAATTTGTATCACTCATTCAACCAAACCTCAAGTGTTTCACCATGTTTTAATGCGCTGGTTGCGCTTGGTTTCTGTCGTGTCACCCAGCCTGAGCCGTGCACATGTAGCCTGAGTCCGCGCTGGGCGGAAAAGCGTCTAACCTCGCGCATGGACATGCCGAACAGCGATTCGGCATCAATCAATGAGCGCTCAGCAGCGATGGGCATGGTGCGCCATGTGCTGGTGGCACCGAGATTGTGCTCACCAGTCCGTTTATTACCCAATCCATCCGAGCGGGCAGAGATGCCAAGATAAGGTAGGGCGCTTTCTGCAATATTGCGGAATATTGGAGCAGCAACCTGACCGCCATAAATACTCTTTTTCGGTTCATCAACCAGCACCACTATCACCAGTTGAGGATCAGTGATGGGAGCAAAGCCAGCAAATACCGCGTTATATTTACCTTTGCTGTAACCGCCTCTCGGGTTTGGTTTTTGTGCTGTACCTGTTTTGCCGGCCACACGATATCCAGCCGGAACTGCATTTGAACCCGTGCCATCTTCACTGGTTGCATACTCCAGCATCTGGGTGACCTGATGCGCTATGCTGGCGTTCATTACGCGTGTAGGGGCCTGTTGTTCTAGGCGATTGGCAAACAGTGTAGGCGGCATGAATAAACCATCATTGGCCAATACGGAAAATGCCGTCGCGAGTTGCAACGGCGTGACAGCGATACCCTGTCCGAAAGCTATATTGGCAGTTTCGACTGACCCCCAGCGTTCGGGGGGCAGTACAATGCCAGGGGATTCTCCACTTAATCCGGTGCCACTTCGGCTTCCAAAGCCGGCTTTTGTCATCATATCGTGCATAGATTGGGGGCCAATATCGAGAGCCATTTTGGCAGATCCAATATTGCTGGAGCGAACCAGTACCCCGGTAACATCCAGCCACTCCTCGGGATGGTCATCGTGAATGGTATAATCGGCGACTTGCATAGCGCCTTTTTCACAATAAATTTGTGTGTCCGGTTGCCAGCGGCCTGTTTCGAGTGCCGCAGCAATGGTGAAAGGTTTCAATGTTGAGCCGGGTTCGAACACATCTGTAATGGCCCGGTTGCGCCACTCACTCGGATGATGGTGGCGAAAACTATTGGGATTGTAACCAGGCCAACTCGCCATGGCCAAAATGGCACCATCTTTCGGGCGCATCACAACAACTGATCCACCCTTGGCATTTTGACTGCGAACACCCTCAGCCAGTGCTGCATAGGCAATGCTTTGAATGGAGGCATCCAGCGTAAGAGTTATGGGTTGGCCTGCTTTAGGAGTCCGTACCCAACGCCCATCCGGTAATGAATGGCCGCGTGCATCGCGTCTGACCTGACGCAAACCAGCTTCACCAGAGAGTTGGCTGTTCCATGTGCGTTCAATG
>JAJFLF010000336.1 GCA_021772845.1 Mariprofundus sp. | reverse complement strand
AATGCCACACCCCCATGCTTTTGCAGCGGCCTCTATGCCGCCACCATGAGGGTAGTCTTGAGGAAGAAATGCCTTAACAACAGCTTGATTGAGTTTAATCACATTAGAAGACAAGCGTAATCACCATTGCCGCAGCTGCTGCTGCCAGCAAGCTATTGCGCACAATCAGCATCGCATCAAAAAAAGCCGTTGCATTCACATCTCTAGCATCGTCCTCACCATAGAATGGACGTTCATCAATCTCGCCACCCCGAGTCACAGGACCACCAAGGCGCACATCAGCAGCATATGCTAATGCCACTTCCGGCCAACCAGCATTAGGAGATGCATGTGTTGAAGCCTGCTTCTCAACCTCTGACCACGTAGTGGCTTCCCCAAACCAGAGCATGAGCCGTGCAGTAATGCGGGCTGGAATCCAATTGGCCACATCATCCACTTTTGCTGCGCAAAATCCGAACGCCAGATAACGCTGATTACGATAGCCCCACATTGCATCCAGAGTATTTATCATACGATAGACTGCTGCCCCAAGTGGGCCCAAGACAATAAACCAGAACAGTGGGGCAACAACGGCATCCGAACCATTTTCAGCCAAAGACTCCAACGCAGCACGGCGTGCATCCTCTTGGTCCATTTCAGCTGTATCCCGACTGACAATTTTAGCAATTGCATCACGCGCTTCTGCAACTGATTCGCTATCGAGTACCGCCTGCACATGCTCAAACAACGACTTCCAACCGATTGAAAGCCACACCAGCAACACATCAAAAAGCCAACCGATTTGATCATGCAGAAACCACAACAGGGCAAAAGGAATGCTAAGCACGTATATATAAGCCATGAAACCGCGCGCTCGAGTTTCAGCATATAAAAATGACTCGCACCATGAAGCCCATTGCCCAAACAGGGCAACAGGATGGAATCGTGATTGTGGATCACCAATCCCCCACTCCAGCAACAGTGCCAACAGTAAAATCACGGTCATATTGATTTTCTCCGCAGTAGTGGCGCTAGCAACTTAGGATCAATAGCCGCTTCCAATGCATCAGCTAGCAGATCCAATGAAGCGACTGTTCGCTCTGTTTGATCTTTACCATCACTGCCAGAAAAGCCGATTCTATTTAGCCAGGCTTTGCGAAATTCACCCTGCTCAAACATCCCATGCACATACGTACCCCACACCTGTCCATCTGTTGAGCAGGCTGCAAAAGGAAACAGATCACTGTCTTCTCCATTAGATTGACCATGATGAATCTCATAGCCCGTCACACGCGCACCTTCAAAACCGATAGCTGCTTGATCGACCTGACGCAGTGTTTTCTCTGTTTCCATAGTCGTAGAGAGCGCTAGCCAGCCAAGTCCGGTTGCACTAACGCCTTCAATACCGTCATCTGTGATAGATGCACCAAGCATCTGCATACCACCGCAAATACCGAGCACTTTGCCGCCATAACGCAGATGTTTTTCTAACAGAGGTACAAAGCCGCTATCACGCAGCCATTCCAGATCTGAGGCTACATGTTTGGAACCGGGCAGAATAATCAGGTCAGCGGGATTTAATTCAGCAGGAGTTCGAACAAAGCGTAGATTCACACCAGCTTCTGAGGCCAGAGGATCAATATCATCGTGATTGGAGAGACGCGGATAAGCGATGGCTGCAATATTAAGCTGAGCATTATCCTGAGATTTATCGGACAAGTGGCGGAAAGGACTATCTTCTTCAGGCAGCTCCAAAGGTAAATATGGAATCACGCCTGCAACGGGTTTATGCGTTGTCTCTTCCAACCAGACAAGCGCATCATCCAGCAAAGAAAGATTTCCACGAAAGCGATTAATAATCAGCGCTTTCACCCGTCCTCGCTCAGACTCGGATAGAATATCGAGTGAACCTTTAAGCGCAGCAAACACACCACCGCAATCGATATCACCCACCAGCCAGACCGGCACATCTGCAGCTTCTGCAAAGCCCATATTGGCAATATCACCTTCGCGCAGATTCGGTTCAGAGGGTGAACCGGCTCCTTCGACAATCACCACATCATACTCAGATTGTAGTTTGGAAAAAGATTCCAACACCGTATCCATCCAACCAATACGATCCTGTCTAAAACGCTTGGCTTGCAGCTGCCCTACTACCTTTCCCTGAACAACCAACTGCGCCTTTTCATCAGCCTCCGGTTTGATCAATACAGGATTCATATGAACAGTCGCTTCAATACCACAGGCCAAAGCCTGCAATGCTTGTGCCCGACCAATCTCACCACCATCAATCGTCACGGCAGCATTATTACTCATATTTTGCGGTTTAAACGGAGCGACAGAGACACCGTTTCTAGCCAGTAATCGGCACAGGCCGGCTACCAATACCGATTTACCGACACCGGAAGCGGTGCCCTGAATCATTAGGCTTTTCATGCCGGGTAAGCGTCTTCAGCGAGGATAGTTTTCATCGCTTCGCGTTCGCGCCAGCCTTCTTTTTCCAGCATGGGTTTATCATAAAATGCTTTAACAGGACCAAGGCAAAGCAGGGCGATTGGTTTGCTGCCTTCAGGGCAGTGTAACAATGAGGCTACATCCGCGGGTTCAAAAAATGAGACCCAGCCCATACCCAAGTTTTCTGCTCGTGCTGCCAGCCACATATTCTGAATAGCGCAAGATGTTGAACAGAGCGCCATCTCTTCAGGCATGGTACGGCGACCAAACACGGTGCCATCATCAGGGGCCAAAACGACGGCAATCAGTTCAGCACAATCCCGTAGGCCTTCAACTTTTAATCGCATGAATTCTGCTTTACGTTCATCCATTGAGTCCGATGTACGCAGCTTTTCTTCTTCTACCAAGGTAATGAGCTGCTCTCTGAGTTCTGTCTTAGTGATTCGAATAAAACGCCATGGCTGCATAAATCCAACCGATGGAGCTGCATGCCCTGCTGCCAGAATCCGGGAAAGAGCATCCTTATCCACACTGCCTTTGATGAAGTGGCGCATATCCCGACGCGCATACACGACCTTATAAAGGGTATCGCGCTCTTCTTCAGAGAAGCTCGGCTGTTCGATTTGATTACTCATCCTTTTTCTCCTGCAGAGCTTGCTGCAATAACTCCAAACCATCTAACAGTCGCGGGCCTGGCCTGTGCATCAGATCAGGATCGATCGCTACAAAATGCACCGTTCCCCCCAACCATCTTTCCCAAAACACTCTTCGCTCTTCAATATTCCTTTTTTCCAGTGGAATAACGATGAGGGAGGGATTTGCTCTCACCACCGACTCAATATTCACATGCGGTGTTTCGATATTGATGCCTGCAAACACATTGCGTCCACCGGCTTCATGGATCAACTCATTGATAAAACTCGGACCACCAGCTGTGATAATGGGATCATGCCACACTTCATAAAACAGTGCTGTTCCGGGCCGCTGTTGATCTCGCACCTTTTGTAAACGCATATTCAATCGAGCTGTTAAAGCCTCTGCTTCTGCTTCATGGCCGGTGATTCGACCCAACATACGCATGTCATCAAACATGGTTTCAAAACTAACAGGATTGGAAACAATGATTTTCACACCCATCTTCTTCAGAGCTTCGATGCCAACCACGCTGTGTTCCCGAACAATCGCTACATCAGGTTTCAGACGCAGAGCTGATTCGGTATTGATACGCACATAACTGCCCACCCGAGGGAGTTTTTTTGCTTCTGCCGGATAATCACAATAGGAAACAGCACCAACAATTTGTGAACCAGCCCCGATAGCATAAAGCATTTCACAAGCGTGCGGAGTAAGCGCCAGAATGCGCTGTGCCGCTGCTGATGCGGTAGCAGAAAACAAGAAAATACTAAAAAATAAAAGAACCAGTAGTCGTTTCATAGCTTACGAAAACTCAAACGAAACTGAAACGTACCACCCGATGCCGCAAACGGTTGAGCTCGCACCACAGTATCCAACGCGGCTCTATCCAACACAGCATAACCGGAGCTGGCCAATATCAATACTTGTTCAGCCACACCAACTCTGTTCACTGCAAAACCAACCTCAACATCTCCGACAATGCCTCGTCTGCGCGCACTGGCAGGATAATATTTTGCAGCTTCGAGTTGCTCTCGCAATCGCCCTTCAATGCCTTTTTTGATTTCTCTTGCCGCCATTTCAGTCTGAAGAGAGGCCGTCAATTGCTGCTGGTTTTGGCTAGCTTCTGATGCCAATTGATCTGTAGATAAAGCGGGATCATCAGGTTCTCCCACTTTAGGGGAAGGTATCAGATCAGATGATGTTTTTTCCGTTTCGCTCTTCGCAGTCACATGCTCTTTTTCATCTCTGCTCACCAGCTCTGCCCGATTCATCAGTAGTGGTGCTTCCAATAAGGAAACTATTTCCTCAGAAATCCCCTCTGGTTGTTCACTTAACGTTTCAACAGGTACTTTTTCAGTGGCTTCAAGCAATGCAGTCAGAACCACTTTTTCTGTTCGTGGTTCTGTTTTAACAATTTCTTTTTTAGTCTTTTCAACTACTTCAGTAACAGCCTCTGTTTTAGGCTGCTCAGAAAACTTGGGGAATTCGGGGTGAGAAGGCTCGGAGGTAAAGATTCGAACCTCCATGACATCATCCCCAGTCTCTATCTGGCCAGCAGGCAGCAGCCAGCTAATTGCAAACAGCAATAGACCATGGAAAACAGCACTCGCTGTTATCCATGGCCAGAGCCTGTTGTTGCTAGAACGAATAACCTACTCCTGCACGTGCAGAAAACAGTGGA
>JAJFLF010000335.1 GCA_021772845.1 Mariprofundus sp. | reverse complement strand
CAACATCGGCAGCTTCAATTCATCTGTCAAACGATCAACCTGTAACTCTGCCTGAGTTGCCTGACTCTCGATCCATGCATCGTGCTCAATATCCAAAACAATAATATACAATACCAGTACGGCCAGAGCCACGGCAAAACCAACCAATCCGCTCCAACGCCAACGGATAGCAATACGAGGATTTACCCACGCAGATACGGGCTGTTGTAGATCAGCTTGAGGGGATTGCCCTGTTAGTTGGTCAGACATAGCTGATCTTGGAGATATGATTTCACGATTTTGCACCGCTCAACCCTAACCAAAGCGCCATTTTGAACAATGGCAGACACACATCAAAATACAAAACTCAGATAAACAAAGCCTTAAGCGGCTGTTTGCACCGCGCACACACGATTTCGCCCTGCTAATTTAGCGGCATACATACATTCATCAGCCACCACCAACAACTGCTCAGAGAGAACCTCAACACCGGCCTTTTCATCCTTATGATCAAGTGTGGCGATGCCAGCAGAAAAGGTGACACTTATCGTAGCGCCACTTTCAAGTGTTAGTGATAATTCAGAAATGTTTTTCAACCACTGTTCTGCAGCTCTGCGAGCCCCGATTAAACCGGTATGGGGCAACAATACAATAAACTCTTCACCACCCCAGCGCCCAGTGATATCACCCTCACGCACACTCTCCTTTAACACCGCTGCCATCTTCATCAGCACCAAATCACCGGCGGCATGACCATGCAGATCGTTTACCTGTTTAAAGTGATCGAGATCAAACATCACCAGCGTATACGGATGTTTATAACGCAACGCCTGAGACAAACCCTGATGCAATTGCTCCATGACATGGCGACGGTTAAATAAACCGGTCAAAGCATCATGACTAGCTTGAAACTGGAGCTCCTCTTTTGCTTTCTTCAAATTCGTGACCATACGCCAAATCAGACTGGCTTCGAGGCCGCCAATCACACCTCCAGCGCCCAACGCTTCCGCGGATACAGATTCAAGCATCTCATTGCCTGTCATATTGAAGGCCACACAAGGTGAAGACTCTCGCAAAGCCTGAGCAACATCGCTGTACACATTAATACCGTGCTCTCTAGCCAAAGCTAAGCCCACAGCATTTGGGTCTGTGTCCGCAATAGCAATTACATCGACCAGATGTTCATCCAGAAGCATTTCCAAAATAGCACTACCACCACGTCCTGCACCAAGGATCACTGCTCGGTGTGGATCTTCTATTAATGTAGACATATCACCTCTTCATCCCCATTCATGAAAAACAAGCTATCAAGATTCAGCAAATTATATGCCATAACACTTCTTGTTGTTAGCATTCGCGGGTGGAGAACACTATGACCCTAAACAATCAACAAAGAAAGACCCTCAAGGCAAAAGCCCATCACCTCAAACCACTCATCAGAATTGGTCAAAAAGGCATTACAGATAGCCTTGTTGAAGAGACATTACTGACTCTGGACAGACATGAGTTAATCAAGGTGCATATTGCCCAGGATGACCGACAGGAACGCAACAATGCTGCAGAAGAGATCGCCTCACGCTGTCAGGCTATTATCGTTCATCAGATTGGTAAAACCTGTGTTTTATTCAAAGAGAAAAGCACTACTGCATGAGCCATGCCAGTGAAGAAATAAGAGATCTACTGGAGAGAGCATTTCAACCTGAATCTTTAGATATTGAAGATGAATCATGGAAACATGCAGGCCATGCAGGTGTCAAAGAGCATGGAGGCGGCCATTTTATAGTGCGCATTGCATCAAACCGTTTTCATGGTTTGGCCCGTACCCAAAGCCACCGTTTGATTTTTAACGCTTTAAACACACTATTCCCTAAAACCATCCATGCATTAACGATTAAAATCGAATAAACATATGCGCATGGAGTATTCATGCCTCCATCACTCTGGCCTGTTTCTTGCGTATCTTTCATCTTGTAAGCATTACACACAAGAACATCACAACAGGGTTTGCTATATGAAGATTCAAAATAATGCCCCTATCACTGGCAAAACGACACATCCCACAAAGCGTAGCACTGCGAGCAGTGTGTTCGGCCAACTGCTCGATGCTGAAGTCCATCAAACTGATCAAGGTAAAAAAGACCAAGGCCATGATCACGGCACACAAGCACAAGAGACAAAAGCACCCATGCAGGAAGCCTGGCACACACTTGAAGAGAGTGTGACACTGCTTGATGAAGCGATGCAGTGCATTGAATCAGGTGATAGTCCTCCACAACGATTAATACAGGATATTGAACAATTGCGTGCTCTGTTAAGAAAACAGGTGGCATCTGGAACATCAGCAATAGAATTGAAACAGGCCGACACCCTGTTGGCTGTAGAAGCAGAGCGCATTCGAGCCATGCAATCTTAAGGGACTTCCAGATATGAACCAGAGACATCTCATAGAACAACTACTGGATGGAATGGATGAGGTTCGTCCCATCGTCCTTGCCGCAAGACCTGACGACATGGAACTGCGCACCACAACACGTGATATGATTGCAGCATTAGAAGATATCAAACGTGCTCCCGCCATTCCTGCCCCAACCTACACATGGCTGTGCCAACTCACCGCGAAGTTACTGGATGCAGAACATGGTGCTCTGCTTAAACCTAACGCCGATGGCCTCATCCCTGACGCCGCCAGTCAAGCCCTTCAACAACATTTTGAGCAGCGCCAAATGCTATTGATGCAAGCGTTGCAAGATATACCTGCCACCCATTTTTTACTGGATCAAAGCAGTGAAATGATCGGCGATAAAGCCCATGGCGATACATCTTTGCAAAACAAGGCAAAGCATCTGCTCAAGCTGTTGCGGGATCATTTGCAGCACGATACGGATTTAAAAAATGAGATTCAGCAGCTCATCGAAGCATTTAATCCATCTTTTTCCGCCCTCTCCAACCTGCTCGAACAGGCTGGGGAAGATTCTCCCGAATTAAAACAGGCTCAACAAATTCTGTCTCAAAAGTTGCCCGATAACATTGACGATGCCAGAGCCCTGCTACAGAGCGCCCATCAGAGCATTTTACAAGCAGGCACCAAATTAGTAAGTGCCAGTGCAAAATTAAATGAAACCATGCAAGAACAGGTCGAAAAATTATCCTCGCTTTCCAGCAAACTGGAACAAGCCGAGTCAGAAGCGCGCAACGATCCTTTAACCGGCTTACCTAACAGACGAGCCCTTGCAGAATACCTAAATGACTTAGGGCAAAACAACTTCTGTTTTGTAGTCATCGACATTGATCATTTTAAAAACATTAACGACACCCATGGCCATGATGTAGGTGATGAAATCCTGCAACAGCTTGCCATCATTCTACAAACCAACATTCGCAACACTGATCTCGCCGCCCGCATCGGCGGAGAAGAATTCTGCATTGTATTTGCAGCTGCTCCAGTCGACACCAGCTATACACTGGCAGAGAAGCTACGTTTATCTATTGAAACACATACATTCACAAGCCAGCAAGGACCACTCAATATCACTGCAAGTATCGGTCTTGCTGAACATGTTGCCGGCCACCCATCCAGTATCACATTCAAGGCTGCTGATAAGGCGCTATATCAGTCCAAACGCAATGGTCGCAACCAAGTCTCCACTGCAGCCCCCATAAGCCAACCCGAATAATTCAGGCTAAAAACAAAAAAAAGCGCTTATGATAACATAAGCGCTTTGCTATTCAGCCTCAATACCTTTAATTATTCACTAACAGTATCCAGTTTATTTTTATGTTCCGCCCTAATGGTTTCACGATGACGGCGATAAACATATTTAGAGATTGTATCTTCCTCATCATCACAACGGTAATAGAATTTAATACCAACCTGCTGTTTACTCCCCACCGGTTCAGGCGCACGCACAACAGTACCCACCAACTCAAGAATTGAAGGCGGAAATGATGGCAACATCACATTAATCGCCACTGCATCACCAAGCTTGTAATGTTTATCTGTCACAAAACTGATCCCGGTCACACTCAAGTTAACTGGCCGCTCCAACATATTTCCATGACTAGCATCATTAAGCATATTTACACCAATCAGATAGTTTAGCTTGGCATCCAGAGCCTCAATCGCCTGTGACATCTCAGGATTACCTGCCCCCTGCTCCCCGGAAAAAATATCCCGACCCACCATTTGACGCAACATGCCATTCTGACGCGAACGCACTCCCACCTTGGATTTATTAATCTCAAACTCTTCGGCTGTTAATCGATCTTCACTGATAGGAATCACATCATTGATTCTAAAGTCCTTCCGGCCATGATCATTGTTGTTTTCAGCCATAATTACGCACCTCTGTTTTCACCGAAATTAGAGCAGACAACGGCATCACACCGCCACTATCGAGAGCATC
>JAJFLF010000334.1 GCA_021772845.1 Mariprofundus sp. | reverse complement strand
ACGTACATATTCACACACTGTTTCAATAGATCATCTTGCCTGAGCATGGATGTAAAGATGTGACGCAGGTCTCACAAATTCACTGGAAGAAATTTTAGTGATTAAGCGTTATTCTTTCGCAATGGAATTACTTCACCTGTTTAAGGGGCTTTCTGATCCTGTTCGTTTGCGCATCGCTCACCTGCTGACGCAAAGAGATGAGCTTTGTGTGTGTCATTTGACGGAGGCCCTTTCACTTCCGCAGAGCACAGTCTCCCGGCATTTGAACATTTTAAGAAGCTCAGGCCTGGTGCAAACCGAGCGTAGGGGAAAATGGGTCTACTATCGCATGCTGCAAAGCAATGCGCATGTCGAGGCCATTGCGGAGCTTATTCGGCACAGTGCAGTTGCAGATGAGCAGCTTCAGTATGATCTCGACAACCTGAAAGAATCCATCTGCTGATGATTTACTGATTTACATATCCGCATAAGCGGATATAATGTCTCCTGTTCAGGAGGCTCAATGTCTGATTCAAAACCCATAGGTCTGTTCGCCCGCTATCTTACTCTCTGGGTGTTTCTCTGCATTGTGGCAGGCATAGCGCTGGGCTCACTGTTTCCGGCGGGATTTCAAGCCCTCGGTGGTATGGAAGTCGCCCATATCAATCTTCCGGTAGCGATTCTGATCTGGGCCATGATTCTGCCGATGCTGCTCAAGATCGATTACTCAGCACTGCATAAAGTATGGGATCACCGGCGCGGCATTGCTGTCACCCTTGGTGTTAACTGGTTGTTCAAACCATTCTGTATGGCCCTGCTGGGATATATCTCTGTTTATCATCTGTTTGCGTCATTCCTTGATGCAAGCATGCTGGATGGTTATTTCGCGGGTTTAGTGATTTTGGCAGCAGCACCATGCACTGCAATGGTTTTTGTCTGGTCGAAATTAACGCATGGTGATGCCCAGTTCACCCTTTCTCAAGTGGCACTCAATGATGTGGTGATGGTCTTTGCTTTTGCCCCTATTGTTGCGCTGCTACTTGGATTTGCTTCGGTAACCGTTCCCTGGGAGACCCTGTTACTTTCGGTTCTACTCTATATTTTGGCACCGGTGCTGGTGGCATATGTCTGGAGAAAACATCTGCTTAAGCGGGGAACATTTGATCTTGTCCTGCAGCGCCTTGATCCTCTATCTATGGCAGCACTGCTGCTTACCGTGGTACTGCTCTTTGCCTTTCAGGGCCAGGCTATTCTGCAACAGCCTCTGGTGATTGCCATTCTCGCTGTACCGATTGTGATTCAAGTCTATGGCACATTCGGCTTAGCCTATCTGTTAAACCGAAGGCTTGGTGTACAGCACAGTGTGGCTGCACCATCTGCCTTGATTGGTGCATCCAACTTTTTCGAACTGGCAGTGGCAACGGCTATTGCACTGTTTGGTTTTGAATCGGGAGCGGCATTAGCCACGGTTGTTGGCGTACTGGTCGAAGTACCAGTGATGTTAACACTGGTCTCTATCGTCAATCGCAGCAAAGGCTGGTACGAACAGCCATTAAAATGAGGGAAGGAAAATGAAATGACAAAAAAAGTTGGAATTAATGGATTTGGACGCATGGGGCGTCTGGGACTCAGAGCGGGTTGGGATATGCATGGTTTTGAGGTTGTGCAGGTCAACGAGACTGCCTGCGGCGCTGAGTGTAGCGCCCACCTTATGAAATTCGATTCGGTACACGGCACCTGGCCTTTTGATTGTGCTGCGGATGGCGAGACGATGCTCATTGATGGACGTGAGATTGCCCACTCAGGCAATCAAGCGATTGGGGAAACTGACTGGTCGGGATGTGATATTGTGATTGAGGCAACCGGAGCATTCCGCAAAGTGGAAGAGTTGCAGGCCTATTTTGATCAGGGTGTAAAAAAGGTGATTGTTGCTGCACCGGTCGATGGCGCACTGAATATCGTTTATGGCATTAACGATCACCTCTACGACCCTGAGCAGACCCATCTGCTGACCGCTGCATCATGCACCACCAACTGCCTGGCTCCTGTGATCAAGGTGCTGCATGAGAAGATCGGCATCAAACACGGCTGCATGACCACCATTCATGATATCACCAATACCCAGACGATTGTTGATAAAGGCCATAAGGACTTGCGCCGGGCCCGCTCCTGCGGTCAGTCGCTGATTCCAACCAGTACAGGTTCAGCTAAAGCGATCACCAAAATTTTCCCTGAGCTTGAAGGCAAGTTGAACGGCCTTGCTGTGCGCGTACCGCTGTTGAATGCGTCACTGACAGATCTGGTGATTGAAGCGGAGCGGGAAGTGACAGCCGAAGAGGTTAACGCACTGTTTCGTGAGGCATCGGAAAACGAGCTGAAAGGCATACTTGGATATGAGGAGCGTCCACTGGTTTCGGTTGATTATACCAATGATGCCCGCTCATCAATCATTGATGCGCCGAGTACAATGGTTATCGACGGTACGCAGGTGAAACTCTATGTCTGGTACGACAATGAGTGGGGATATGTGAATCGCATGATGGAGCTGACCGCTAAAGTCGCTGCTTCTCTCTAATCCGAACTAAGGTTCAATGAACGCTAATTCTGATCCAAACGCAGCAGCCCTGGAATGAACCAGGGCTTTCGTCACTACCTGACCGTGATTGGCGGGTACTGGGCATTTACGGTTACCGATGGTGCGATACGCATGCTGGTGGTGCTCTATTTCCATCAGCTGGGTTATAGCCCGCTAGAGATTGCCATGCTGTTTCTCTTCTACGAGTTCTTCGGTATTGTCACCAATCTTGTCGGCGGCTGGTTAGGTGCCCGTATTGGCCTGAACCGGTGCATGAACATTGGCATGATCATGCAGATCGGTGCTCTGATGGCACTGACCGTGCCCGAGGCCTGGCTGTCGGTGGGTTATGTGATGTCGGCACAGGCATTCTCCGGCATTGCCAAGGATCTGAATAAGATGAGTGCGAAGGCGGGCGTGAAGCTGTTCCTGCCCGATAAGTCGGAGAAAAAGCTCTTCCGCTGGGTGGCGATCCTGACCGGATCAAAGAATGCGCTGAAAGGGGCCGGATTTTTTGTCGGCGCGGTTTTGCTGGCATGGCTGGAGTTTCGCGGTGCCCTGTTCGCACTCTCCGCTCTGCTGTTTTTTGCCCTGATTATTACTTGGCTTCTCCTGCCTGCTGGTCTGGGTAAGTCCTCTGCCAAACCGAAATTCTCGCAGGTTTTCTCCAAGTCGCCGCAGGTAAATAGACTGTCCGCAGCTCGCTTCTTCCTGTTCGGCGCGCGTGATATCTGGTTTGTTGTTGGCCTCCCTGTTTTTCTCTATGCGGAGCTAGGCTGGGATTTCACTGAGGTAGGCGCCTTCTTTGCCTTGTGGGTGATAGGATACGGTTTTGTACAGGGTGCTGCTCCGGCTCTGTTGCGCAGGATTACGATCAGGCATCCAGACGGACGAATGGTGGCAGGGGCTGCCTTTGCTCTTGTCGCCATTCCAATAGGCATTGCACTAGCCATGACACAGGGCTGGAACCTGCAGGCCGTGATTATCGCGGGCCTGTCCCTGTTCGGCATCGTCTTTGCGATCAATTCGGCAGTGCACTCCTACCTTATTGTTTCCTGGTCAGAGCGTGAGCATGTCTCGATGAATGTCGGCTTCTACTATATGGCCAATGCAGGAGGGCGGCTGGCAGGTACGGTGCTTTCCGGCTGGGTATATCAGAGCCAGGGATTGAGCGGTTGTTTGTGGTGGTCGGCCGGTTTTGTGCTGGTTGCGGCACTCATTTCACTGCTGCTTCCTGCCTCTAGGGTGTCATCACAATAATCAGTAGTCGGAAGCATTGAATGCTGCAATGCAGGATGAGATGGATCTGTTAATTGCTGTATGTAGGTAATGCCGATAAGCGTTGCCCTGTTATCCCGGCCAATTGCGAAAACAGCATTGGCCATTTGATGGTCTGGCCAATGCCAGTGGTCGTGAAGAAGAGATCACAGCAGTATTTATGATGAAGTCAGGCTATGGTAGGGTGCGAACGCAAAAAAATCATGCCGGTTAAGGAGGTGAGCTTTGCCAAAAATTGAACATAGCAAGGCTTTGCTAAGCAGTGAAGAAGCCCTCCAACTGGCCAAAGGGGATGCTCAGCGGCTTCGTGATCTATTGGCCGGAATGCATGCGACAGAATTGGCTGACGTGCTTTTGGGCTGTCGTAATGATGATAAACGCCTTACGTTGATTCCATATATCTGTGATGATGTACTGGGAGATGTGCTACTCGAGTTGCCGGAAGGTATGCAGGAAGATTTGCTGGCGGCTCTTAAACCAAGTGAAATTGAAGAGGTTGTCGAGCATCTTAATTCCGATGATGCGACCGATCTATTGCAGGCCGTTGATAAGGGTGTTGTAGATGAAGTGATGGAGCGCCTCGAGCCGGATGAGCGACGCGGACTGGAACCTCTGCTGGCATATGATGAGGAGTCTGCCGGCGGTCTGATGCAGGCCGAGTTGTTCAAAGTGCGTGATGATTGGACGGTTGAAAAAGTTATCAGGGTACTACGCCGATTCGGCAAAGAGATCGAAAATGTCAATTATGTCTATGTGGTAAACCGTGAAGATGTGCTGGTGGGTGTATTGAGTCTGCATGCATTGATCTTCGCTGAAGCGGATGTGATTGTTTCTGATCTTACCAAAGAGCACTTTCATTGTGTGACAGCTGATCAGGATCAGGAAGAAGTTGCACGTATCTTTGATAAATATGACATGATGGCGCTACCGGTTATTGATGATGCCGGTGTATTGATTGGGCGCATTACTGCCGATGACGTCATTGATGTTATTCAGGAAGAGGCCACCGAGGATATGTATCGTCTGGCTGGCCTGTCCGATGAGGATGATCTTGCCGAACCCGTAGGCATTACTGCACGCAGGCGTGGTGTCTGGTTGGCTGTGAATCTGATGACTGCCATTGCAGCATCTGTTGTGATTGCCCAATTCGAGGCGACGATTGCCCAGATTGTGGCGCTGGCAGTGCTGATGCCGATTGTAGCCAGTATGGGGGGGATTGCCGGTACCCAGACGCTGACCGTAATCGTGCGCGGTATTGCCTTGGGACGTATTACGTTTGCCAATGGCCGACGTACACTGGTGAAAGAGGCATCTGTTGGTCTGGTCTCAGGCCTGACGTTTGCACTGATAATTGGCACGATTGCATCGTTCTGGTTTCCCGATCTTGGCATACGCCTGGGTTGGATTATTGCAGCGGCTATGCTGATAAACCTGTGTGCTGCAGCCATTGCAGGTTCCTTGATCCCGCTTACACTGCAACGTCTGAATATTGATCCTGCTTTGGCATCAGGGACTATTTTAACGACGGTCACCGATGTGGTTGGTTTTTTCTCATTCCTAGGGCTTGCGACACTGTTTCTCATCTGAGATTGCTCCGTAAAGGAGAGTAGGTATAGCAGCATCCGGTTGCCCACGATGCATCCATGAAGGGCTCCTTTTTTACCACTGCTTAGTCTTCGTCTGATAGCTTTATGGCCTAAGCTATTCTGTCATTGCGATTCGGGGGCGGGGCGTTAGCTTTCATCACCGATTTTTTGCATGGAGATTCTTATGTCTGAAGCTATTCACCATCGTTTGATTATTCTTGGTTCCGGCCCTGCTGGTTATACTGCAGCAATTTATGCTGCACGTGCCAACCTGACGCCGGTTGTGATTCAAGGGCAACAGGCTGGTGGTCAGCTGACTACAACGACCGATGTGGATAACTACCCGGGTTATAAAGATGGCGTTCAGGGCCCAGAAATGATGGAAGATTTTAAGGCTCAGGCTGAACGCTTTGGTACTGAAATGATCTGGGATCATATTAATGAGGCAGATCTCTCCAAACGCCCGTTCACATTGAAGGGTGATGATGGCACATATACCTGTGATGCACTGATCATCGCTACAGGCGCTTCTGCTAAATATCTGGGACTGCCGAGTGAAGATGAGTTTGCTGGCCGTGGTGTTTCTGCCTGTGCGACATGTGATGGTTTCTTTTATCGTGGCAAAGATGTGGCTGTTGTCGGTGGTGGTGATACCGCTGTTGAAGAAGCGCTCTATTTGGCGAATTTGTGTAATAAAGTGACATTGGTTCATCGTCGTGATGCGTTGCGTGCTGAGCCGATTATGCAGGATAAACTACTGGCGACAGAAAACATCGAAGTGGCATGGAACAGTACCACCGATTCCATTCTGGGTGATGAAACTGGCGTGACCGGTATCCGTCTGAATTCAACTGTTGATGCCTCTAGCCGTGATGTGGATGTGCATGGTGTATTTATTGCTATTGGCCACAAGCCAAACACTGATTTCCTCAAAGGTTTGTTGGATATGGATGAAACCGGTTATCTGCATACTGTCGGTAAGAGCACAGCAACGTCTGTTGAAGGTGTGTTTGCTGCCGGTGATGTGGCTGATCCTGTCTATCGTCAGGCTGTAACCTCAGCCGGTGAAGGTTGCAAAGCAGCCCTTGATGCTGAGCGCTGGTTAGCTGCGCAGGAATAAGCGCATATAAACCGTGAGAGGGCCGCTCCGGCGGCCCTTTTTTTATATCCGAAAAATAAAATGCTAAATATCCAAGCATAACCCTGATTGTTGGCACTATCATTGCTTCAATAAGTGGCTGTATAAACATATAGCCTTACTAGAGGTGATAGAATGCATAACAGATATTGGCCTGATGACTGATTCAGTGAAGAAAGGCTCAAACAGCAGCTATCGCAGTGATCTGATGATTGGCGCAGGTTTCCTTGTAGCAGGCTGGATGATAGCTATCTATTTCGACCTGTTCGAGATAATTCATGATTTTCTTCACCAGTATGAACAGTGGCAGTTTGATGAACTACTGATGGCCATATTGATGTTCGCACTGGTCTCAGCATGGTTTTCCTATAGGCGTTGGCGAGAGGTGGTGCGAGCAACCGAAAAAGCGCGGGATGCTGAAGCCTATGCCAATGACATTGTAGGAGAGATGATGGTTGGACTGCTGGTTTATCATCTCGAAGATCCCGATGATGACCGGACATTACGGCTGGTCAGGGCTAATCCGACAGCATCGAAATTTACCGGTACCGATATCGATAAACTGATCGGCTTGACCATTGATGAAGCATTTCCGGATATCCGCACATTTGATCTGCCGCAGAAGTATGCCAATGTGGTGCGCACGGGTGAACCGGTTGCTATCGACGAAGTCGAATATGGTGATGAGCGAATTGAGCAATCCACCTTTTCTGTGCGGGCGTTTGTGCTGCCGGAGCAGAGTGTTGGTGTAATTTTTGAGGACACCAGTGAACGCAGTCGTGCAGCAAAAGCACTGCAGGATAGCAAGGAAAGGCATGAAGAGGCACAAGTCGTCGCCCATTTGGGCCATTGGGAATTGGATTTAGTTGAAGATAATCTTATCTGGTCCGATGAAAATTATCGTATATTTGGAGGTGAGCCAGGGCATGCAAACACCTATGAAACATTTCTGGAAAGGGTGTTCCCCGATGATCTGGATTTTGTAAATTCAGCTTATACCGACTCGGTGGAAAACAGGACGCCATACGATATCGAACATCGCCTGTTGATGGCGGATGGTTCGATTAAATGGGTAC
Source organism: Mariprofundus sp. (assembly GCA_021772845.1). GTDB lineage: Bacteria > Pseudomonadota > Zetaproteobacteria > Mariprofundales > Mariprofundaceae > Mariprofundus. Next base: position 3,388 of record JAJFLF010000334.1, on the reverse strand, counting down.
ATGAACGTTGTCAGACATTTTATAATGAAGATGGCACAGCGCTTCGTTCAATAGGTACAACACAGGATATCACGAATCGTAAATTGGCAGAGTTAGAAATAGCAGAGAGCCAGGAGCGCTTTCAAGAATTGGTGGAAAATATCGGTGAAGTGTTTTGGGTTGGATCGCCGGATTGGCAGCAAATTCACTATATCAGCCCCAGATATGAAAAGATCTGGGGGCTCTCCTGCGCAAGCTTGTATGTTAATCCGACACAGTGGCTGGATGCGGTGGTTGAAGAAGACAAGGCGGGGGTCTGTGAGACCATAGAACGGTGCATGAAAGATGGTGACGATGCAATCTTATTTCCGGAATACCGGATCCGCCATGCTGGCGGCTCACTGCGCTGGATATATGCACGTGCATTTGCGGTGCGTAATGAAGATGGGGAAGTAGTGCGCGTTGTAGGTATTGCCGATGATATTACAGAACGCAAGAAAGCTGAGAATGAACTACTGGAGAGTCGAGCAAGATTTTCTGGCATCGTGGAAATGGCTGCGGATGCGATCATCTCGATCAACGCAGAGCAGGAGATTGTGCTGTTCAACACGGCTGCCGAGGCGATGTTCGAATGCTCGGAACTTGATGTGCTGGGTAAGCATGTAGAAATGCTTATGCCTGAACGTTTTCGCAATGGTCACCTAGAAAAGGTGAATACTTTTCAGAATGATAAAGAACGTAGTCTGATTTCTCGTAATAGGGGTATGTTTGGTCTACGCCGGACAGGCGAAGAGTTCAGAATGGAGACATCAATCTCCAAACAGGTCATTGATGATAACACCATCATGACAGTGATGATTCGCGACATTACCGATCAGGTGAATACACAGGTAGAGCAGCGCAAACTGCTCAAGGCGATTGGCGAGGCGGGTGAGGCAATCATTATTACTGATCGCAATGCGGTGATCGAATATGTAAATCCGGCATTTACGACAATCACAGGTTACCAGGCGGAAGAGGCAATTGGTAATACGCCAGCTATGCTTAAAAGTGATGCTCAGGATCCGAGGTTTTACAGAGAAATGTGGAAAGCTATTTCGGCAGGCCACGTTTGGCGTGGTACACTGATTGACCGGCGTAAGGATGGTTCTTTTTATCCAGCTCTCATGAGTGTGGCTCCGATTCACGATGAGAGTGGGGAAATTACACATTTCACATCGCTGCAGCAGGATATGACCGAATACAATAAATTGGAGGAGCAGTTTCTGCAGTCCCAGAAGATGGAAGCGATCGGCACACTGGTCGGTGGTATTGCACATGATTTTAACAACATGCTGGCTGCATTGCATGGCAATATTTTCCTGGCAAAGCGAAAGCTGGATGATGCTGTGCTTGTGGGTGAGAAACTGGAGAAAATGGAGGGGCTTAGTCAGCGTGCGGCAGAGATTGTCAGCCAGCTGCTTACCTTTGCCCGCAAAGATAGGGTTGAAATGCAGCCGATTTCCCTGAATGAGTTTCTCAAAGAGGGGCTGAAGCTGGCGCAGAGTGCAATCCCGGAAAACATTCGCTTTATCAAAGATATCACGGATGAGCAGATAACTGTGAAAGGCGATGCGACGCAACTGCAGCAGGTGTTGATGAATTTGCTAAACAATGCCCGGGATGCTGTTGCCGATGTCGACAGGCCAATTATTAAAACGAGTATGGATTCATTTGAACCTACGCAAGAGTTTCGTAATAAGTATCCGGAAGTTGGGAATGGGCCGCTGATATATCTGTCAGTGCAGGATAATGGTCGCGGCATTTCATCTGAAATGATCGATAAAGTGATGGAACCATTTTTTACGACCAAAGGTGTCGGCCAGGGTACGGGCCTTGGGTTGGCAATGGTTTATGGCTCGATACAGAGCCATGGCGGTGCGCTTGAAATTGAGAGTGAATCAGGCCAGGGCACAACCGTACATATCTATCTGCCTCTGATTGCTGAGCAGCAGCCAGAGTTAAGTGAGGTTGATACAGAAAGTCTAGCAGGCCAGGGCGAAAGCATATTGCTGGTAGATGATGATCCGATGCTGATCGAAACTGTTGGTGAAGTGCTGGAGAATCTTGGCTATCTGGTGATTAAGGCCAGAGATGGCGAGGTTGCACTTGAATACTATCGCGAGCACCAGAATGAAATTGATATGGTACTGAGCGATGTCGTGATGCCTGTGATGGGTGGTTTAGAGTTGGTAAAGGGAATTCGCGGACTGGGGAGTGAAATGCCCGTTATTCTTATGACCGGGTACGACTTTTCCGGAAAAACTGAAGAAGTTGAACAGTTAAATCACTGTGCGCTACTCAATAAACCGGTGGATCTTGCAAAGCTCAGTCAGTTGATGAGGCAGATGATAAGATCAGCATGAACTCCTGAACGCAAGCAAGTGCCTCATAACTGTTTGCATGCTTTTATTTAAAAGGGAAATTATCCTTAGCTTTTCTCAGCTGGGTTCAACGCGTATTGTTCTGGCATGAATAATATACCAAAAGCAGTACTACTGGATCGTGACGGCGTTATAAATTTCGATTCGCCGGATTATGTTCTGGCAGCCGACCAGTGGCAGCCTGTGCCTGGAGCGCTGGATGCGATCAAGCGGCTGCATATGGCTGGCATCAACGTAACCATTGTCAGCAATCAGTCAGGATTGGGACGTGGCATGATGAGTCAGGATAGTTTTAATGCTATCCATGCCAAAATGATGTTGGCCATTGAACAGGCCGGTGGATTTATTTCTCATGTTTCATATTGCCCGCATGGGCCGGATGACAACTGCATCTGCCGAAAACCTAAACCCGGTATGGTATTGGAAACACTAAATGCATTGGGTTTGAGTGAGCATCCTGATCAGGCGCTGTTTATTGGTGATTCTATTCGGGATGTAGAGGCAGCCCATACTGCTGGTGTAACGGCTCTGCTGGTGCAGAGTGGTTATGGTGATGCTGATAGTATTCTACAGAAGTCACGCCTTGTGCAAGCGGATATTCGGGCTTATGCCAATTTGGCTGAGGCTGTGACGATGATTTTAGGGGATGCAGAGTAATGCTGGTTCTCCGTTCTGCCCTGTTCAATATCTGTTTTATGTTTTTGACCGTATTATTTTCCTTGCTGGTTATTTTATCCCGTCCATTGGGTTTTTCGGCCTCATGGATGTGGGCTAAAACATGGTCATGCAGCATATTTGCTCTGCTTAGAGTGTTGTGCGGCATTCGCATTGTGATTGAGGGCAAAGAACATATGCCCGATCATGCTTGCGTGGTGATGGCCAAACATCAATCAGCTGCTGAAACGGTGGCGATGCCGATACTGGTTCCACCATATACATGGATACTCAAGCGTGAACTGTTTTATATTCCATTTTTTGGCTGGGCA
>JAJFLF010000333.1 GCA_021772845.1 Mariprofundus sp. | reverse complement strand
CCTTCCTGATTCAAGCCTTTTTTCCAGAAAGATGGGAGAGACTCGCCTTAAGTGTGTGGCAAGCCCTGATTATCTCAAGGAAGCGGGCATACCTTAAACCCCTAACGCGTTAAGCAAACACAATTGTCTATTTGATTCTGTTGTAAGTCATAAGAATTGGACATTCAAAAACGCCGATAGTGAATACAGCATAGAGATTGATGGAAATACGGCAGTAAACAATGGGGAAATGGTCGCTCAAATGGCTGTGTCCGGTATTGGGATTGCTTACCTGCCTGATTTTTTCGTCAACCAATCATTGGCAGAAGGTGACGTTGTAGAGCTCTTGAGCGAGTACACGATTGAGTCTTATCCAATTTCAATGCTGTACCCTCATAACCGACACAAGAGCTTGGCTCTTAAAACCTTGATGGATTATATCGTCAATAATTGTCGGTAATTCTGCTTATATTGAGTGGCTTCGTAGTGACCATCATAGATTGGCCATTCATCATAAATGATTATGATAGTTAATACGGCTGCCTCAGTGATGTATGAATTGTCAGGCTATGGTTATGATACAGGCATGAATGAATCTCAAATGCCTATGCCAGAACAGGTGGCTACTTGGATAAAACAACTCGAACTGGAAAAACATCCGGAAGGTGGATGGTTTAAAGAGACCTATCGATCTTCCGAGACTATTGCGGTTGCGGGTTTGCCGGCCCGCTTTGATGGAGATCGAAGCTTCTGTACCAGTATCTATTTTCTGTTGAGCGGTGATGAGTTTTCGGCCCTGCATCGCATCAAACAGGATGAGCTGTGGCACTTTTATGCCGGAACGGGATTGGGTGTGCATGTGATTGATAAAGCGGGCCATTATACGCAGAAAAAACTGGGTAGTGATCTTGAACAGGGCGAATCATTTCAGCATGTGGTGGAAGCCGGAGACTGGTTCGGTGCCTCGGTTGCACAAGACGGATTTGCACTGGTTGGCTGCACTGTTGCCCCCGGTTTTGATTTTGCAGATTTTGAAATGCCGGGCAGGGACTATCTGTTGGGTTTACATCCACAGCATAGCGATCTGATTAAGCGTCTGACTCGCTAAGTGGATAAGCCAGTTTCAAATGTCGAGGCATTCCTGTTTCGAGGTCGCGAGTTTTTTGTTAAACGTGATGATCTGATTGATCCACTGCTCAGTGGCAATAAATACCGTAAGCTATATAGCCTGATTCGGGCACCTCGCGAGCAATATAAAAAGCTCGTCTCGTATGGTGGCACACAATCCAATGCCATGCTCTCCATTGCAGCGCTGTGCCATCAAAAGGGTTGGCGATTCGATTACACTTCAAAACCGGTTTCTGCTCATCTCAAAAACAGGCCGACTGGTAATTTGAAGATGGCGCTGGAACTCGGCATGCAGTTGCATGAAGTGACTCATGATGATTACGAGGCTGCGATTGAGGTTCTGAAATCAGAGGCTGATGAAGGGAGTCTGTTTGTGCCGCAGGGCGGTGCAGATGCGATTGCACAGCAGGGCATAGAGACATTAGCGCAAGAGATCAAACAGTGGCGAGAGCATAGTGGCATTGAGCAGTTACACGTTGTCACGCCATCGGGTACTGGCACGACTGCATGTTATCTTGCAGCAGCTTTGCCCGATGCAGTAGTGCTGACTACCCCCTCGGTGGGAGATAAACCTTATCTGATTTCACAAATGGAGCTTCTGGGGCCAGTGCCTGAGAACCTGCGAATTCTTGAGAACAGCAAAAAACATCATTTCGCCAAACCGTATCCTGAATTTCTGAGCCTGTGGCAGGAGCTGAAAGAAGCCGGTGTAGAATTTGATCTGATCTATGCCGCGTTAATGTGGGACACGCTGCTACAGCATATCGACAGCATCGAAGGCACAGTTCTCTATGTGCATAGTGGTGGTTTGATTGGCAATGCAACGATGTTGGAGCGCTATCGTCACAAAGGTATGGCTACGGCCTGATCCATACGCGTCATTCTCGCGAAGGCGGGAATCCAGTTATTTTAACGTTTCCCTGGATACCCGATCTAGCCGGATATGACAGAATAACGAAGTGGGACAGCAGAGATTAGTCCGCTTTAGTTATCGATAATAGCAGTCACACCTTCCTGATTACATGAGAGTGTTACAGTGGTCATATCCAGCGGCATGGAGAGTGTTTTGCTCAAATTCATGGTGCCAGTGATAGATTTCACACCATCAGTAATCACTTCATAGGGGATCGCTGCACAATTACCATTGGCCTGCACTACCAGTCGCGCCATTTTTGATTCGCTGGCAATCACACCCGGTGTGCCGTGATCAATCATATAGCTGTATTTGCCTGCAATAGCCTGTGCACCAAATGGTAAAAATATAAACAGTGAACATAAAACAGCTTTACGAAACATGAAAACTCCTGTCAGAAATAAAGTGATTGAACCATAACGCTCATATCGAGTTAGGGCTATCTGGTTCGCATGAGAACAGATCAATAAGTCATCTGGATGTCATGCTACTGCCATGCTGGTGACTCATTGCTTTTTTAGACTCCCTTCACAACCGATACAGGAGGTGGCTTATGAGTGATTTAAGGTATATCAGTTTACAGTTTATTGGCGGTTTGATTATTATGTTTCTATTGATGGTGCTGCTTGAAGCCGTGTCAAAACTCTAACAGATAGCATTGATTCACATTGTGCAGGCGTTCAACGTTTGCATAGCGTAAGCTTATGCAACTGGAGCTACCTCCACGCGATTGTGACCGTTCACTGTGGCTTGATATACAGCTTCATCCGCCAGGTGGATCATCTCTTCTATCTCCATGCAGGTGGCGGAGGATAACCGGAATATATGTCAGGTCTGCAACCAGTCTCTATCAGTCACCATGCTAAGGTCGACAGTATGAAAGCTGCGAGATCTTGGTGACGGCTCTCTCACGCGGAGAAAAGCTGCACATAAATCCAGCTTTTGTATTGATTGCAAACCAGTGCGACTGCCAGCTCTTGCCGCCATTCTCGATTCGAAAAGAACCACCAGGTTGAATCCAGCCGCCCCCTGTCGAAACATGTTTGCCCTGACCATCAATCCATGTCGTGAATACCGGGATGCTCAGATCGTTGATCAGCTTGAAGTTTCTCACTTCGACGCTGGCGCCTTGAGATGGCACAACTTTGGCCTGTGATGGAATAGCTGAGCTAGCCGCCGCAATATTGAATTGCTTCGAGCTGGCTTTCGGGACAAATATCTCGGTGCAATTACCTTGCCCGTCAAGAATCATCCAGGGATGTCCGGTACCGGTATTCATGGAGAAACTTTCATTTGGTCTCAGATCTTTGTAGCGGACTGACTTGCCGTTGAAATCAAGCCAGTTAACCGAGCGCTTAGCCCGTGTTTTATTGGTGAACTGAACCGACACAGGGGTGCTTCCTGAAGCAGGTGAACGCAACTTGCCATATCCCCTGCAACCGACTGCCATCTGAGCGGGTTTAGCCGCCACCTTGGTAGTTTTATAGCGTGTAGGCTCCAGGGTCTCAACCTTAAAGGTCACGAGATAAACGCTTTTCTCGCTCTCATTGATCACCAGTACTTCTTCAAAGGTCTCGGGGCTGATGATGTCCTGCGTGTCCATTGATATCCAGCCAAGAGAATCATCTCCGCTGCCGCTGTCGTACTCCAGCAGTTGGATAGAAAAACCTCGGCGCCGTTCAAAGATGTATGGGGTGTTAACAGGCAGGGTTTGTTGCGATTTAATATTCCTCCAATCTCGTCCGCCATTTGGCCAGATAGATACACCATTCACTTTGATATTGAGCTGGTCGGGGCTTTCGCCATAAATTTCATTAAAGGCAAGTTCGAGCGCCGAATCAGCACTGGAACCGGAAAATCTATTGGCTGCTTCAAGACCTACCTTTTTCGCCGCTTTTTTTGCCAGCGCTTTTTTGGTGAGCTGATCCTTCATCTTTTGAATCAGGAATTTCTTGCTCATCACCTCTTTTGTTTTATTTTTCAGCTGTTGTTTAAGGGATTCCTTGATCACCTTTTTGGCTATCTCTTTGCCTGCTGTTTGCGCCATTTTCGAAGCAACCCACGAGGAGCCCCCGGATGCCGCCATTTCCGCAGCCATCTGGATGCCTTGGAACAGAAACTTCGTACCCTGATCCTGACCGGACGAGGCTTTAATAGCCTTAACCGATATGATTGTAACCTTAGCCAGATCAGTCATTGGACCTGTTTCAAATGTCCAAATGCCGCCGCCATCGGTTGTGACATTGCGTTTGTCATCTCTTGTGCCGTGGTAGGCTTGTTCCAACTCACGATTGTTTCCCCTGTTGATGATTTTATAACCATTGGACGCCTTTTGAAACCGCCATTGGTTATTGACCCCACCCGTGTTGCCCCAGTTCGAAACATTCAGATCATTTCCATCCCACGTTAATAGCAGCCCTGTTTTGGCATTCACGAGGTGATTCCAGCCTCCGCCAACGGGCTGAATGACCCAGCGGTAATTATGATCGCCTCCTTCGATTGGCTGAACCTCCACATTACGCTTGTCGTCTCTATTGCCGCGATACCCCTGGATCAGGTATAGCTTGCTAACGGAGTGCCTGATCATCACGGTTTTGCTGCGCGCAATACGTGAGTCCGGCAACTTAACGGTCCAGGTATAACTCTCGTCATACTGGCTCTTTTCACTCAACTCACCGTTGTAGGCATCCGGAAAATTCAATAAACCAAGATGACCGGCGTTATCGTAGCTAAAGCGTTGTGTCTGTTTCTGACCGCTGGTTTGAACAGTGAAATTCCCCTGTTTTCCATTACAACCATGGCCCTGAACCCGTGCCACACGAAATGTGTAACGACCGCCCGCCTGCACGCGTTTCTCTCCTTGAACGATGCCATAATCATTATGTCCTTCATAACAACTGCCGGGAATAATGTTAAAGACAACAGTTCTGCCGAAACCATTTTGTAGAGAAAGGTTAAATATTCTATTGTAGCGCTTGTTGTCGGAACGTGTTTGCGGGCCTGCATTTCTTACCTGGCTTGCGCAGCCACCGGATGGACATGACTTCATGGCCCAGACGTAACTTTCGTCACTCCTTTTGGCGCTGAGCTCACCAATGTATTGAAAGACTTTGTTCCTTAATTCAAGCTTACCTGAGTTGTTGAATTCAAACTTCTGGATTTGCATGCCGTTGGGCTGGATTTGAAAATACCCCTGTTCCCCATCGCAGTCATTACCCTGAACCCGAGCTACGCGAAATGTATAATAGCCACCTGCTTGTACTCTTATCTGCCCTTGAACTCTCGCGCCCGCTGGGCTGTGCCCTTCATAACAGCTGCCCGGAGTTAAATTAAACACAACCGGTGCACCAGTGGTGTTTTGAAGATGCAGATCAAATATTCTGTTCGCTGCCTGAGCCGGCGATGCAAACAACAACATAACGAGTGATATTGTTAGGATTAAATTGAATTGTAGCTTGTTTGTTTTCATGATGATGCCCCCACTCACGTAGCGAAAGTTTAACCTTTCGATCAGATTCAACCCCGCGGTTTCTCATTCTTCACCGTCGATGACATCATGTCGGGTATCGCGTATTGCATCAGTTGGTTTCCATTGAACCGTACTATGAATGCAATCATTGCTTCGCTTTATAGCGATATTAAAACACTCCTACAATATAATAACCAAGCAAAACAGTCAAGTACACAGGGGGTGTCGTGACATGATTTCACTTCATCTCCGTGGGTTTGATTCATCGCTGTCTTGCTGTGATGTGAGGCGCATGCAAACTGTAATACCCCGTAACTTGCTGAAAGGTGTTCTATTTTATTCATAGGATTTACGGCTATTAGTCCACTCGTTTTGATCTGGTTAAAGATGCGCTAGTGTGCGCGTATTGTTTATCTTAGGAGTCCCGTGTGAAATATGTTGGAGCCCATACCAGTGCAGCTGGTGGAGTGGAAAATGCACCGCTTAGAGCCAAAGAGCTTGGAGCAAGCGCGTTTGCGCTGTTTACCAAGAATCAGCGTCAGTGGGTGGCCAAGCCGTTATCTGAGCAGAGTATTGCTGCATTTAAATCGAATCTGGAGTTTGCCGGTATCAAGCCTGAACATGTGTTGCCGCATGACAGTTATCTGATCAATTTGGGTCATCCTGAAGAGGAGCCATTAGCTAAATCACGCAATGCTTTTCTTGATGAGCTGCAGCGTTGTGAACAGCTGGGCCTGAAACTACTCAACTTTCATCCCGGTTCGCATCTGAAGAAAATTTCTGAAGACGATAGTCTGGCGCGCGTTGCCGAATCGATTAACTGGGCATTGGACCAGACATCCGATGTGGTTGCGGTGATTGAGAATACAAGTGGGCAAGGGACTAATCTGGGCTATAAATTCGAACATCTGGCAGCCATTATTGATCAGGTGGATG
>JAJFLF010000332.1 GCA_021772845.1 Mariprofundus sp. | reverse complement strand
CGGCGTAGAGAAAGCCTCGAGATTTTTACCATCTCATTCTTAGATATTATCTCTTCCGCGTTTGCTGCCGTGGTACTTCTTGTGCTGATATCTAAACCACTTGAAGATTCATCCACATTCGATCTGGCTGCGACGGAAGCGATGTTGAAACAGGTGATCTCTGCCGATGGCAGTGTGGAAAATACTGCTCAGGAGCTGGCAAAAAAACGGCAGGAGCTGGCCAGACTGAAACAGATCAAAACCCTGTTGCAGAGCTCTGAGGCGAATGCGAAAAAACATCTGGGCGATAAGACCAGCGAACTTGAAAAGCTTGATGGTGATCTTGCAGGCCTGTCTCTCGTTCAATCGTCTATCAGCCGCGCCTCGATTAGACCGAGTTCATCAACCGTCAGAGATGCCGAAGTCGGTGGTATCCCGGTCGATAGTGATTACATCATCTTTATCGTCGACACCTCGGGTAGTATGATCAATATCTGGGACCGCGTATCCAAAGAGGTACTCAATGTCTTGAAAATTCACCCCAAGGTGAAGGGCTTTCAGATTATGAATGATAACGGTATTCACCTGATTTCCAGTTATGCGGGCAAGTGGATTCCCGACACGAAGTTCAGGCGAAAAGGTGTGATGAAGGTGTTCGGAGCATGGAAGAGCGCTTCCAACAGTAGCCCGGTTGAAGGTCTTGAAGTTGCACTCAAACGATATGCGAAACCCGGACGATCATTGTCGATCTATATTTTTGGAGATGATTATACAGGTTCATCCTATGATGATGTTATCAATAATCTGGCGACTCTGAATACCAACAGAATCACAGGTAAAAAACTGGCCAAGATTCATGCGGTCGGATTTATGTCCAACTATGCCACCAATCGTTTCTCGACTCTGATGCGGGAAGTAACCAAGCGAAATGGCGGAACGTTCCTCGCTTTGCCTCTATGATTTCAGTTCTGAGTGCTTTGAATGCAGTTAATTAGCCTCGAAATAAGTTCGGTGCTTAAAAAATCCTGAAAATTAATTGCATGTTTCTCAAAATAAATGAAAAAAAGTACGTTTTATCATCAATATTGATGATGAAATGAATTCCTGGCGCATTAAGATACGGGCCGTAATTGTGAAAGAATAAGATGTTTTTTCAGAAGAGTTAATAATAGGGGATGTTATGAGTAACTATTTACATGGTGCAAAAAAACTTTTGATACTTGGATGCAGTTTTGGGGCTGTTTTTTTGACGGGCTGTGCTTCAGAGCGGCATCATGCTATTGCGCCGGAAACTGTTGAAACATACAACACAGCCTCAACAGCTGATAAAGTTGATCTGATTGTTGGTGTGTTTGAAAATCGTTCGAATTATCAGCAAGGCCTGTTTTCATCCGGTACGGATCGCCTAGGCAATCAGGCAAAGACAATCCTGAAAACACACTTGCAGCAAACCAATCGTTTTAAGGTTATGGATCGTGAAAACCTTGAGCAGATAAAGCATGAAGCATCATTGCGAGGCGCAACGCAGAAACTGGTTGGTGCAAGGTATACTGTCACTGGTGATGTGACGGAGTTTGGTCGTAAGGTTACCGGTGATCACCAACTGTTCGGTATTCTCGGTTCAGCTAAAAAGCAGACGGCCTATGCCAAGGTATCTCTTAATATTGTTGATGTTGTGACATCTGAGATTGTTTACTCCGTTCAGGGTGCTGGTGAATATGAGATGAGTAATCGTGAGATCGTTGGCTTTGGTGGGACGGCTGGATATGACGCAACCCTGAATGGCAAGGTGTTGAATTTTGCGATCACCGAAGCAGTGAACCACATGGTCAAAGATATGCAAAATGGTCGTTGGCATGTTGAACTATAAATCCACCCATTTACTTATAATAATTGTCAGCCTTTTGTTTTTGTCCGGCTGCGTAAAACCTGCTAATGATATCTATTACTGGGGCGAGTATGAGCAGTTGATCCATGACATGTATGTAGAGCCAGGTAAGGCAGATGCTGTGATGCAAATTGAAAAACTAACCGCTGATATTCAGAAAGCCGAAGGCGCAGGTAAGCCGGTTCCACCAGGTATGTATGCGCACCTAGGGTTGATGTATGCAGCGCAGGGGAAGTCCGCGCAAGGAAAGGCAGCTTTGCTTGAAGAGCAAAAGCTATATCCCGAATCAAGCACGTTTGTTCAAGGGCTCATTGATCGAGCATCCAAGGAGAAGTTATAATGATTTGTTGGATAAAGCGATTCTTCATCCTGATGCCTTTGGTGGTTCTGCTCCTGTCGGGGTGCGCTCCAAAGCAGCCCTATGATTATTCTGCTTTGGAAAAAAGTAAGCCTAGGTCTATTCTGGTGCTCCCACCGCTGAACAATACTGTCGAAGTGAATGCATCATATGTTTATCTCTCTACGATTTCCCGGCCTCTAGCTGAAAAGGGATATTATGTGTTTCCTGTCGCAGTGATAGATAGTCTCATGAAAGAAAATGGGCTTCCTTCTCCTGCAGATATGCATGCTATTCCGCTGGATAAACTTACTCAGCATATCGGTGCTGATGCCGTATTATATATCTCGATTGAAGAGTGGGGGCAGAAATATCAGGTGCTTTCTTCCAAGACTGTGGTTCGTGCTGGTCTGAGGTTGGTAGATAGTAAAACTGGTGACTTGCTTTGGGATGCAGAAGCTTTTGCACAGTATGCATCAGGTGATGGTGGCGGAGGTCTGGCTGGAGCACTGGTCGGGGCTATTGTTGAACAGGTTGCCGGGACTATGATTGATAGAACGCCAGAGCTTTCCCGCGTGGCGAGTAACGGATCAATCAACGATCAGATAAGAGGATTGCCAAATGGGCCGTATGCCTTGGAAACAACGCACTAACGAAATGAATTGCTTAGATTTTTTGGTGCTCAAGGGCACAATATTGCATTAAAAAAGGGAGCCATTGGCTCCCTTTTTTTGTACTGCGTTTATGTGCGTTATTACGTGTGGATTAACCGCACTTGGAGTCGCCGCATTCCAGGCAACAGTTACAGTTATCTAAGCGTACAACAGCCATGGCACCGCATTTATCACATTGGTTGCCTTTGGCGATGGCATCAGAACCAAGCTTCTCTTCTGCTTCATGGCGTTTAGCCTGTAGTTCGGCATTGTTGAGCTGACCTTCCATCATGCCGATGGAGATCAGATGCTGCTGAATTACTTCACCGATTTCAGCAACGATGGATGGCATATATTTGCCACCACGTTTGTAATAACCACCACGTGGATCGAATACTGCTTTAAGCTCTTCAACCAAGAAGGTGATGTCGCCACCCTTGCGGAAGATTGCGGAGGTGATGCGGGTCAGTGCCACAATCCACATGAAGTGCTCCATATTCTTGGAGTTGATGAATATCTCGAAAGGACGACGATGTTCATCCGGCGTGCCGTGATTAACCACCACATCGTTGATGGTAATATACATCGCATGATCGGAATTCGGGGTTTTAATTTTGTAGGTGCTGCCTTCAAGAATATCGTCGCGCTCCAGAAGCGGTGCGATGTGGTGAACCGTTGCTTCTTCCTTGTTGCTGTCGTCATTTTCTTTTTTTACTTCATAAGCAGTGATTTTATTATCAATTTTTATATTCATCATTTATCTCCAAACTCGGCTCGAATGCATGGCATTCGGAAGAGCTAAACTTTTTATGCGGTTCCAGGCTTTCTACTTTTCTTCAGCGTCATCGCTCATGACGGGGCTTATAATATGATTGATATGCACGTTATCATTTGATTTTGTAACGTTGTTATCATCATGACTGAATATGCCACCAGCTTGATCCTGCGAGTCGATTCTGGATATGTTTTCTGGCTTCTCTTCTTTAGTTGTTGGCTTCGTATTCATTGCACATCCTGTATTTTGATCTTGGTGGTGCTTCCGGTGAGATTATATCACTGGTGCTGCATTCATATTCAGCCTAAAACTTGCCGTAATAGCCTTCTTTCAGGGCATCAAACAGGTTGGCGGCACTGTGCATTTCGCCATCATATTCGATCTCATCATTGCCTTTGGCTTCAACCACGCTGCCGTCATCCAGTGTGAATTTGTAAGTGGTGTTGGCCAGATCTTCTTCTTTTACCAATACGCCCTGGAAAGCTTCCGGATTGAATCGGAATGTGGTGCAACCTTTCAGACCCTGTTTGTAGGCATAGAGGTAGATGTCTTTGAAATCCTCGTAAGGATAATCAGTCGGTACATTGGCAGTTTTGGAGATAGATGAATCGACCCAGCGCTGTGCTGCAGCTTGAATATCAACATGCTGCTTGGGAGTGACTTCATCAGCACTGATGAAATAATCAGGCAGTTTGCAGCCCTCTTCCGTTGAGTGTGGCATGGCATCAGCATTAATTAATCCGCGATAAGCCAGTAGTTCATAGGAGAATACATCAACTTTCTCTTTTGACTTTTTGCCTTCACGAATAATGTTGCGGGCATAATGATGGGCGAAACTTGGTTCAATGCCGTTGGACGCGTTATTGGCCAGACTCAGCGAGATGGTACCGGTTGGTGCAATCGATGAGTGATGCGTGAAACGACAGCCCTTTTCGATCAATGCTTCGATCATAGCGCGATCTTCATCATTGCCGGTAGCAAGGAACTTCTGCATGTAGTTTGAATATTTGGCCCACAGCACTTTACCAAGTAGCTGGTCACCAATCTTGATGCCATCTTCTGCCATTGTCGGGCATTTGGTCATCATTTCAGCTGTGACCTCAAAGCTTTGATCCATGATCGGAGCTGCACCCTTTTCTTCGGCCAGTTCAATACCTGCCTGGAAACCTGTGCGTGCCATTTCATAGGCGATCTGCTCGGTAAATTCGAGTGATTTTTCTGATCCGTATGGTGTACGTAACATGGTCAGCGTAGAACCCAGCCCAAGAAAACCCATGCCGTGGCGGCGTTTAGATAGAATTTCATCACGCTGTTTTTCCAGTGGCAGGCCATTAATATCTACAACGTTATCCAGCATGCGGGTGAATACAGAGATGACTTCACGGTAGCACTCCCAATCGAAATGCGCGTTTTCTGTAAAAGGTTCGCGTACAAATTTGGTCAGGTTGATGCTGCCCAGCAGGCAGGCTCCATATGGAGGCAGTGGCTGCTCACCACATGGGTTGGTGGCGCGGATGTCTTCACAGAACCAGTTGTTGTTCAGTTCATTGACTTCATCAATAAGGATGAAGCCTGGTTCAGCATAATCATAGGTGGAGGCCATAATGACATCCCACAGGCGATTGGCTTTCAGAGTTTTATATACTTTGCAGGCGACGAAACCACGATCATCTTTGACAGAACCTTTCGGTGGGTTGGCAACATGTTTGAACACAATGCGTGTTTCAGAATCATCTAGCTCAGCCTGGCTGGCAGGGAATACGAGATCCCAGTCACCATCATTGGTTACCGCTTCCATAAAGTCGCGTGTAATCAGGCAGGAGAGGTTGAACTGACGCAGACGACCATCTTCACGTTTGGCGCGAATGAAATCCATGATGTCCGGGTGAGAAATATCAAACGTGCCCATTTGAGCGCCACGACGTCCGCCGGCAGATGAGACGGTGAAACACATTTTATCGTAAATATCCATGAACGAGAGTGGGCCTGATGTGTAGGCGCCAGCGCCGCTTACATAAGCACCTTTTGGACGCAGGGTGGAGAACTCATAACCGATGCCGCAGCCAGCTTTCAGTGTCAGGCCAGCTTCGTGAACCATGGATAGAATGCCATCCATGGAGTCGGGTACAGTACCTGAAACAGTGCAGTTGATAGTGGATGTGGCTGGTTTGTGCGCGTGGGCACCGGCATTGGACATGATGCGGCCAGCAGGGATGGCGCCGTTAGCCAATGCCCATGTGAATCGATTGTGCCAGAATTCACGTTTCTCTTCTTCTTCGACGTCGGCTAAAGCGATAGCAACGCGCTCATAAGTAGCTTGAATGTCAGCGTCAACGGAGTTGTTGTCTTTGTCCTTTAAGCGATATTTTTTATCCCAGATATCCAGTGAAGCCGGCTGAAAAGTAATCTCAGTGGTTTGATTCTCTTCGATCTTTTCAATAGATGCAACATTCAAAGCCTGCGAATTCGCGCTCATACAACTCCCCTTGGATAAACTGTTTGTTTCTTGTGACTCAGAAATCTTGGTGGTGAGTGTAGGCACTATATGTAGGGTGTCAAGATAATTGGACACACTAAGTGTAGTATTTTGACACGCACAAACTATGCACCGTTTATCCACAGAATGTGCACAGTAATGTGTAAATCCCTGTGGATAAGTAGACTTTATTTGGAGAGCAAGGCTCTGCCTGATACGATGCGCATCCATGAATAACCCTAACCTTATAAACAATACTGACAGCTCTGACGATCATGTGAACGGTCGCTCAGCTGATGCGACCCACTTTGGCTATGAAACGGTCAGTGGCAGTGAGAAAGTGAATCGTGTGATGGGCGTGTTTTCGTCTGTGGCCAGTCAATATGATGTGATGAATGATCTGATGAGCGCAGGCATGCATCGTTTATGGAAGCGTCGCATGATTGCCACAGCAGCTATTGGCGCTGGCAGTCGGGTGTTGGATGTGGCAGCGGGATCGGGTGATATCGCGATTGGCCTGGCCAACAAAATGGGGCCTTCCGGCCGTGTGGTGTTGACCGATCTGAATGGTCCGATGCTGGCTGAGGGCGCGCGCCGTGTGATTGATGCTGGTTTGCTGCCGGGTCGTGCAGACTGTATTCAGTCTGATGGTACTAAGCTTGCGTTTGCAGATAACAGCTTCGATTGTGTGACTATTGCTTTTGGCATTCGTAATTTTTTGGATGTTGATGCGGGCTTGGCTGAATTCTATCGTATTCTTAAACCGGGCGGTCAGTTCATGTGTCTGGAGTTTTCGCGCCCTACACTGCCTGGTTTGGATGTTGTTTATGATGCCTATTCTTTTAATATGATTCCGTTGATTGGTGAAAAAGTTACCGGTGATCGCGACTCGTATCAGTATCTGGTTGAGTCGATCCGCCGTTTTCCCGATCAGCAGCGTTTTAGTAAAATGATTGCGAATGCAGGCTTTGATCTCATCAAACATGATAATATGTCCGGTGGTATTGTTGCCCTGCATAGAGGTTATAAGATATGAACAGAGTTTCTTTCCTGCCATGGATGGCGGGGGTAGCGCGATGAGTGTGATGTTTTTACCATTGCGCCTGATCCCAGTGCCAGTGCAATGCGTGGTGATGACTACCGTGCTGGGGCTGGTTTTTTCTCGTGATGAATCGTTGAAGCCGTATCTGCGCGATATGGAAAGCCGGGTATTTCGTATTCATGTGCGTGATACCGATGCGATTATGTTTCTTGGTTTTAAGCGCGGTAAAGCATGGGTGCACTCAACCTATGATGGTGTTGTAGATGTGCGTCTGAATGCCACCACAGCTGGTTTTGCGCGTATGTGTTTTGGCCATG